>CAMWVS010000011.1 GCA_947177775.1 uncultured Prevotella sp. | reverse complement strand
GAAAACCCGCAAACGCGAACTCGATGCCCTCGTCGAAGCCGCCGAAGAACTCCACTGCGACAACCTCCTCGTTATCACCAACGACCAACAGGAAGAAATTGAATGGAGAAATCATAAAATCAAAGTTGTCAATGTCGGTTCCTATTGATTATTTGGCATACATGATAATCGGTACTATTGCCGTTTTTGAAAATGTTAACTTTGCATTATTAATCAGATACATATGGCTCTCTTTCTAAAGGCTGAACAAAAGAATTTACTCTCATTTTTTGGTACTGATGAACGATACATCATACCAGCTTTTCCTTTCTGTATTCCGGAAAATCCTTTGCGTCTTTGCTTTTAATAAAATTCTCCGTATCTTTGCGCTTCGTACTATATAATAACAATAATATTGCGATATCTTATGAAAATCTGTGTATTCTGTTCGGCCAACAGCGCCATCGACCCCGATTTCTTCACCGCAACCGAAGAACTCGGACGCTGGGCCGGCGAGAGCGGCCACACGATAGTGTTCGGCGGATGTGACATGGGGCTGATGGAGTGTATCGGGCGGACGGCCCGCAACCATGGCGCGACGACCGTGGGAGTTGTCCCGACGAAGGTGGAGGAGCGTGGGCGGACGAGTGCCCACATTGATGTGCACATTCCTTGCGACAATCTCAGCGACCGCAAGGACCTGATGGTCGCCCGAAGCGATGTCTTCATCGCCCTGCCGGGCGGCATCGGTACGCTTGACGAAATATTCACCGTGGCTGCCGCCGGCACAATCGGTTATCATTCAAAGCGCGTAGTTCTCTATAACATAAAGGGCTTCTGGAACTCTCTCATTGCCCTTCTCGACGATCTTCAGAACCGCGGAATGGTCAGGGGCGATTGGCGAAACCGCATACAGGTGGCCGGAAGCCTTGAGGAGATGGTCAGTCTTCTGGAGAGTTGATGGTGTTGGAGATACCGGGGTGGGGGAAACAGCTCTTCTGTAAACATTGTTGTGTGAAAAACGGTGACAAATGAAAATCGTGTTCCAGAGCGGCGGAAAGGCGCCTGAAGCATGACGGAAAGGTGGTGGATTTGCCGTAAGGGCCTCCCGGGGTTGCAACGGGGCCGTTGTCATCTTGCAACGGTGGCCTTGTTGCAATGCAATAATGGCCCCGTTGCAACCCCGGGAGGCCCTTACGGCATGGAAAATCCTCATTTTTTGGTCTGAAAAAGCGGTTTTTCGGCTATCTGAAATTGCACAGATTGCGAAAAAACGATGCAACTGTTTGCTTTACAGTCGGTTATGCTTGCACGCGCGAGATTGCGTTATTTGCGTCCTCTGGTGAAATATTTTTCGCAGAGGCCATTCCTGATGCTGTTTCAGGAGTGTTTCTGACGGTTTTTGTCATGTTTTTTTTGGGGTTAAGGAGTTGTCGCTCCCTGCAATCGCTCGGGAGCGATAACTCCTTTGGCTCTAAAGACTCTCGCTCTGCAAGAGTGCCTTTGCCATCTCTCTTCCCAGCGCCACGCATTGTTCCGTGGTCGTTGCGTCGAGGCTCTGGCGTATTTCCACTGGCGTGCCAACCGGCGTGAAGTGGAGATGGTTCTCGTTCCATTCGGCAATCTTCGTGACGGCCTTGCTCGCCCATGCGTAGCTTCCGAACCATCCGATGGAGTGGTCTTTGATGTCACGGTTGGAAAGCTCGTCAAGAAGAACGTTCATCTCGTGATATAGTCCCGTGTTGTAGGTGGGTGCTCCGACAATGAGACCGCGGTAGCGGAAGACGTCGCGGATGATGTAGGAATGGTGTGTCTTCGAGACGTTATACATGACAATGTTCTTCACTCCGGCCTCGCTTGCGGCGCGTGCTATCACTTCGGCGGCACGCTCGGTGTTGCCGTACATCGTTCCGTAGCAGATGACCAGTCCCGGCTCCGTCTCATAACGGCTCATGCGGTCATACATGCCGACAACGCGGGCGATATGCTCATGCCATACTGGGCCGTGGGTGGAGCAGATGTAGCTGAGGCTTACGCCGGCGAGCTTTTTCAGCGCGTTCTGCACCGGAGTGCCGTATTTGCCTACGATGTTGGAGTAGTAGCGTACCATCTCGAGCCAGAATCCGTCGCAGTTTATCTGTGAGTCGATGATGCCTCCGTTGAGCGCTCCGAAGCATCCGAAAGCGTCGCCGGAGAAAAGCACGGTTTCCCTGGCTGCGTTTTCCTCCACGGCGTTTGTGGTCATGAGCGTCATCATAGTCTCGGGCCAGTGGACCATGGGCGTCATGACGAAGCTGAGAGTGTGGTGGCCGAGGTCGATGGTGTCGCCGTTCTTTACCTCCACGCAGCAGTCGGAGATTCCGTAGAAGCCTTCCATCATGGCGAACGTTTTTTTGTTGCCGATGATCTGGACGTCGGGGTAGTATTTTCTTATGAGTTCGATTGCTCCGCTGTGGTCCGGTTCCATGTGGTTGACTACGAGATAGTCGATCCGGCGGTCGCCGAGAACGTCCTGAATGTTCTTGATGTAGGCCATGAAGAAGTCTACTTCAACGGTATCTACGAGGCACACCTTGTCGTCGCAGATGAGGTAGGAGTTGTAGGAAACTCCGTCCGGCAGCGGCCAAAGGCCCTCAAAGAGGTTCTTGTTGCGGTCGTTGACGCCGACATAGAAAAGATTGTCTGTGATCTGTTGCATGATTATATATTTTGATACACCATCTCATCTTCTGAGGGTTGGGTTTCAGTTGGGGTTTTATGTCAGTTGAGCTTTCATTTTCGCTCCGAACTCAGGGTCTATGGAGTTGTTGATGCTTTGGCAGCAGTTGGCCGAGAACATCTGGGCACAGCCGATGACGTTGTCCCATTGTTCGGGCGTCAGGCCGGCGTCGATGGTGTCGCGGGTTATGCCATATCGGATAAGTCCGTAGACGAAGCCGGCATTGAAATTGTCGCCTGCTCCGATTGTGCTTACCGTTGAAGTCTCAATGACAGGATACTGCTTGGACAGTCCGCCCTCGGCACGCAGCTCGACAGGCAGTGCTCCTTGTGTGCAGATGAATTTCTTGGTGTAGAACGCCACTTCGCTGCGGTAGATGACGTCAGGGTCCGTCTTGCGGAACATGACTTCAAAGTCGTCGCGGCTTCCGCGAACGATATCGGCATATTCGAGGTTTTCAAGAATGTTTGGCGTGAGTTTCATCACCTCACTGAGGTGGGAGGCACGGAAGTTCACGTCATAGTAGAGAATCGCCCCGCGGCTGCGGGCGTGTTCGAGAAAGCCGGCCACCTGAGGCCGGATAACCGGATTGACGGCATAGTAGGAGCCGAACATGACCACATCATCACGCTGGACGTCGGGATAGACGAAGTCCAGACGGTCGTGGGGGTGGTCCTTGTAGAATATGTATTCAGCGTCGTTGTTGTCGTCGAGAAAGGCCAGTGAGATGGGCGATTTGCTGCCCGGATAGACGTTTATGTTGTCAGCATTGACGCCGTTGGCGCGTAGAAAATCAGTCGTGCTGCGCCCCACGCGGTCGTTGCCGGCCTCTCCTATGAATGTCGTGTTGACACCGGCACGTCCGAGCGAGATGATGCCGTTGAAGACTGAGCCTCCCGGCACTGCGCCAATCGGTCTGTCGTTCTTAAAGATGATGTCGAGAACTGTTTCTCCTATTCCTATTACCTTGCGCATAGTATGTTAGATATTTCTGCAAAGATGCTGCCAGTGAGTGCAATAAGAGCTTGCTCTTGCATTGCCGAGCGCAGCAAATTTTCTGCAAAGATACAGCAAACTGTGTTAAGAACAAAACAAACAGACCTGTTTTTTCGCCATTTGAACAGCGTTTTATCGGCATGATTTGCTATCTTTGCAGTCCGAAAAAAATAACGAGGTTTAAGGACAGAATAATAGTATTTATGACAAAAGGCAGACCGCATATTCTTACAAGCATGTACACATCACCTTGCGGTACGCTCGTACTCGGCTCATTGGGCGACAGGTTGTGCCTGTGTGACTGGGTCGAAGGGAAATCACATATACATATCATGCGACGTACGGAGCGTCTCACCGGGGCGACAATCGTTGAGGGAGACAGCAGTGTCATTGATATGGCCGCCCGTCAGTTGGACGAATATTTTGACGGTCGCCGCCGTAAGTTCACCATCCCGATGATGATGGCCGGCAGTGAATTCCAGCGTAGTGTATGGCAGCAGTTGCAGACGATAGACTATGGAACGACGGTGACTTACACACACGTGGCGGTCCGGATGGGACGGCCTGACGCTCTGCGTGCCGTCTCCTCGGCGATAGGTTCCAACCCCATGCCAATCATAATCCCCTGTCACCGTGTGATAGGCATCGACAACCGTTTTACGGGCTATTCCGGCGGACTGGAGGCCAAGCGCTTCCTTTTAGAACTGGAGGCCGGCGTGGCCGAAGGATACAGAGAAGAAAGAAGATAGAGGGAGAAAAAAGGAGATAGAGAGGGAGAAAGAAAAAGATAAAGGGAGATAAAGGACGTATGTCTTGTTCACGACAAAGACCGTTGTCCTTTATCTCCCTTTATCTTCTTCTTTCTCCTTTAATCTTCCTTGTCAGAATCTTATTTTGCGTTGATTTCCTTCAGAAGACGGTCGGCGTGACCCCAGCGGTCCATCATGAAGAGGACGTAACGGATGTCCACACCGATGCAACGGGCCAGGTGGGAATCGAAGAGCAGGTCGCTCGACAGGCTGTCCCAGTTGCCGTCGAAAGCAAGTCCGATGAGCTGTCCCTTGCCGTTGAACATCGGCGAACCGCTGTTTCCTCCTGTGATGTCGTTGTTGGTGAGGAAACAGAGGTGCATGTCGCCTGTAGTCTTGTCGCTATAGGGTGAGAAATCCTTTGACGAGAGCAGTTCGTGCATGATTGGCTCGGCAAAATAGTCGGCCATGCTGTCGCCCTTCTTCATTTTCTCTACTATGCTCGGGGCTGCCGTATAGTAGCCCGACGGTTTGCCGCCAAGCAGAAAACCGCCCACCTGACCATAGCTCAGACGCATCGTGAAGTTGGCGTCGCTATAGTGGGGCATGTCCTGTTCCATGCGCAGCTTGGCCGCACAAAGCCAGCGTTCCTGCATGTTGATGGAATCCCTGGGGGCTTTGACGGCTTGTGCGAGATCGGTCAGAATCTCTGTTATGTCCATTCCCATTTCCACACCGCAGTCTTTCATGAAGCTCTTCTTGTTGACATACAGCTTCTTTCCGCTCTTCATCAGAATGGAATTAGCCCATACGTAGTCAACGTATCTGGTGTAGTCGCCACCGAACCGGCTGTCTATGGTCTTGTAGAACTTCGGCAGATATTTCGCGTCAACCTGCTCGCGGTAGTTCTTCAGCAATGCGGCAAAGACCTCCTTGTCCGTTGCCTCGTCCCATTTGTCGCTGTTGTCCTTGAAAAGAGCATACTGTTTGCTTTTCTTGTTTTCCGGTCCGTTGACTTCCATACCGTTGTGGACACGGATGGCGCGTGTGGCCAGCTCGTTGGTTCCGAAGAACGTTTCGGTGAAGAGAGTGTAGGCGCGGCGGGCATCCATGTTGTTGCCGTAGAGTCGTCCCAGCGCAGTGAAATCAAGTTTGTCCTTCAGGTAGCCCGTAGAGTCCTGATAGTGGCGTATCTTCTGCTCGAAGTCAGCTTTTTGCTGGATGAGGCGGATACTGTCGATACACTTGTTCATGCCGATAGAGTTCTTCCAGTAGTTGGAACTTGTGGCATATTTTGAATCATACTTGATACGTACGGCTTCGTCGGCGCGCATGTGCTTGGCCATGATCTCCTGTTTTACGCCGCGCACCTGGGCTCTCGGTTCGTTGATGGCGTCGCGGCGCAGGCGTATGCCGTAGGACGAAAGATAGCGGTTGGTGCTTCCGGGATAGCCGATAGTCATGGAGAAATCGCTGTCGCGATAGCCGTCCAGCGATACGGGAGCCCATGATTCCGGATGGTATGGAACGTTATTCTCGCTATATTCGGCAGGTCCGTTTGTCTTCGGGTCGGCATAGATGCGGAACACGGAGAAGTCGCATGTCTGGCGTGGCCACATCCAGTTGTCTGTCTCACCGCCGTATTTTCCCATCGACTTGGGTATGGTGAATACCAGACGCAGGTCGCGGAAGTCGCGATAGGTGGTGGCGTAATACTTGTTGCCCTCGTAGTAGGGCTTGACCTCGAGGCGCAGTGTGGAGTCTGCGGCGTGGACGGCTTTGGACCATGCATTCTCTATTGAGTCGAGAAAAACTTCCTGTTCTGACGGTTTCAGACTGTTGATGCCGAGACTGTCCAGTTTGCCGGTCACGTCACACTGCTCTACCATGAAGCTGACAAACATGTCCTTGTTCGGCAGCTCTTCCTCGAAGGACTTGGCGTAGAAACCGTTGAGCATGTAGTCGTGTTCGACTGTGGAATGGCTGCGGATGGCCTCAAAGCCGCAGTGGTGGTTGGTGAAAACGAGTCCGTCCGGTGAGACAACCACGCCGGAGCAGTAGCCGCTGAAGTTGACAACGGCGTTCTTGATGGCGTTCTTGTCACTGTAAAGCCCCTCGTAGGGCATTTCAAACCCCTCTGCCTGCATCTGCTGATATACAGCCTGCGGCAGGTTGTAGAGCATCCACATTCCTTCGTCGGCCTTCGCTGAGGTCATGGCGAGGAGAGATGCCATTGCTAATGTGATTTTTTTCATAATGAATTTATTGTTTGGTTCTTTTTTTATGGGAGTTATGGGATTTTATGGGAGTAATGGGAGGTTATGGGAGTTATGGGATTTTATAGGAGTTATGGGAGGATTCTCATTTCTTCCTGAAGTGGCGGCCGATGACCGGCAGCGAGGCCAGCGGGAAGTCTCGGCGGACGATGACTGCGGCGAAGATGAGGATGAACAGCGTGTTCACCGCGATGGCGGCGGGCAGCGGCAGACAGCCGTTTGATATGCTGATGGCGCCGAAAAGTACGGCAGCCAAGGCCACGTAGGATAGGATTGTGCCCATGGGATAGGCTATCGGATAGTAGCGCTGGCCTACAAAGTAGGATATGAGCATTGATGCTCCGTAGGCGGCGAAGCCGGCCCATGCGCAGGCCATATAGCCGATGCGCGGTATGAGCATTATGTCCATGGCCACGAGGATTACGCATCCTATTCCGGAGAACCACGCTCCCCAGATGGTCCGGTCGGTGAGCTTATACCAGAAGGAAAGATTGAAGAATACGCCGAACATTATTTCTGCTGCCATGACAATGGGGACGACCCTCAGTCCGGGCCAGTAGCTCGGACCTACGATGTAGCGCAGCACGCCGATATAGCCCATCACGCAGAGAAAAGCCAGCAGCGTGAAAATGACGTAGTACTTCATGGCCGTTGCGTAGGTTGTGCGGTTGTCGCTGTCTTTTGCCTTTCCGAAAACGAAAGGTTCGTAGGCGAAGCGGAATGCCTGCGTTATCATGACCATGATCATGGCTATCTTTATACATGCTCCGTAGATTCCGAGCTGCGTTTCGGCCTCCTGCGGCGTTCCGTCGTAGAGATAGGGGAAGATTATCTGAGACACACACTGATTGAGCTGGCCGGCCAGTCCCATCACGAGTATGGGCCATGTGTAGCCGAGCATCCGGCGGCAGATGCCGCCGTCGAATCCTGCCGTGATTCCGCGCAGTTCCTTGCAGAGCATCAGCAGCGTTGCCACGGTGCAGAACATGTTGATGTAGAATACCCATGCTACGTCAAGCCGGAAGTTTCCGTCGTAGATTCCGAGTGGATTGAGCTGCAGAGCCGGCAGGACGATGAGATAGAGGACGTTGAGCGTGACGTTCATCAGGATATTGATGATCTTCAGCGATGCAAACTTCACAGGCCTGTGGATACACCTCAGATAGGCAAAGAGTATGGCCGAGAAGGCGTCGATGGCAACGGTCACGAACAGCACCCATACATATTCGGGATGGTCGCCATAGCCCATCAGTGACGCTATCTGGTTTCGGAAGAGAACCACCATCGCGCAGAACAGGACCGACGTAGCGCCCACCATGCGCAGCGTGGTGGAGTAGACGCGGCGCGGGTCCTCGCCTTCCTTGTTCATGAAACGGAAGAAAGTTGTTTCCATTCCGTAGGTAAGGATGATGATGAGAAGGGCCGTGTAGGCATAGACGTTTGTTATCACGCCGTACTGGCCGCCTTCTGCGGTGAAGCGGGCGGTCTGTATCGGAACAAGCAGATAGTTGACGAAGCGTGCCACGATACTGCTCAGGCCATATATGGCGGTGTCTTTGGCTAATGATTTGAGTGATGACATGACTTAGTTCCGGGTGAAGAGTGGTGAGTGAAGAGTTGTGATTACTTTTGTTGATTGCATTATGGGTGTTTATGGGGTGTATGATTGTTTACGTTATTTATTGGAAATGACTGGATGTCATGGGGCGAAGAACATGTAGGCCACGGCCACGGCAGCTATGACTCCGGCCAAATCGGCGAGAAGTCCGCAGACGACGGCGTGGCGCGTGTGGCGCACGCCGATGCTTCCGAAGTAGACGGCGAGGATGTAGAATGTCGTGTCCGTAGAGCCTTGGAAGATGCAGCTGAGCCGTCCTACGAACGAGTCAGCGCCATAGGCGGTCATGGCGTCGACCATCATGCCGCGCGCACCGCTTCCCGATAGCGGTTTCATGATGGCTGTGGGCAGTGCGCCGATGGCGCTGCTGTCGCCCCCGCAGGCTTCGATGAGGCTGCGGACGGCACCGATGAGCATGTCCATCGCGCCGGAAGCGCGGAAAACTCCCACGGCCACGAGCATGGCCACGAGGTAGGGAATTATCCTGACGGCGGTTCCGAATCCTTCCTTCGCACCGTCTATGAAAGCGTCGTAGACGTTTACGCGGCGACGGACTCCGGCAAGGATGAACCCCGTGATGATGGTCATGAGCAGCACGTTGGCCACGCTCGTGCTGACGGTGTTCATCGTCGGGCCGTCCATCCGGCTGAACAGCCAGATTATGGCGGCGACTATTGCGCACAGTGACCCGAGCGTCAGGAGCATGGTCCGGTTGACGAGGTTGATGCGCTGATATATGGAAGTGACGACGATGCCGGTCAGTGTGGAGAAGAATGTCGTGAGCAGCAGCGGTATGAAGACGTCCGTGGGCTGTGCGGCGCCCATCTGTGCGCGGTAGACCATGATGCTGACGGGAATCAGCGTCAGTCCGCTGGTGTTGAGCACGAGGAACATTATCATCGGGTTTGTGGCCGTGTCCTTCTTCGTGTTCAGCTCCTGCATCTGCTCCATGGCTTTCAGGCCGAGCGGCGTGGCGGCATTGTCGAGGTTCAGCATGTTGGCGGCGATGTTCATGAAGATGCTTCCTGTGGCGGGATGGCCTTTGGGAATGTCGGGAAACAGCCGTGCGAAGACGGGGCTGAGCAGGCGTGCGAGCATGGCCACAACCCCTCCGCGTTCGCCTATTTTCATTATGCCGAGCCACAGCGAGAGTACGCCGGTCAGTCCGAGCGAAATCTCGAAGGCTGTCTTTGACGATGTGAACGTCGAGTCTATCATGGCCGGGAAGACGCCGGTGTCGCCCATGAAGACGAGGCGCACGAGGGCTACGACGAATGCCGTCAGGAAGAATGCTATCCAGATATAGTTCAGTACCATGTCAGCGAATGTGATTATCGCGCAAAATTAGTCAAACGTGGCGAGCCGGCCAAATATATCGTAATATTTTTTATGTTTGCGTGCCGGAGCGCCGGGTGACGATTGATGAGGTTTGGTCACTTTTGTTGTCCGGAAGTTCATGATTGTGCGGATTTTTCCGGGTCCTCGCAAGTGTTTTGATAAAATACGGAGCGGCCACACACCGGTTGATGATGTGTGGCCGCTCGGGGGATTTTTTTCTGTGTCAATGCCCTGTCGGGCCATTGGCGTCATTCTGCTTACTTCTTATACCAGTCTATCGCTTGTGTGGCGTCGTTGGCCCAGTTCTTGAATTCAGGATATTTGGCGGTGATGGCCTGACGCTCTGACGGATAGTCGAAATCGTCGGCTATGCGGAATGCGTAGGGAACCGTTCCGGGAATGAAACCGGCTGTGAAAGCGGGTATTGTCACGTTGTTGCCGGTGTCAATCACCTCAAGCCAGAAGTTTCCGTCGTTCATGATGTTCCAGTCCTTGCCCACATTGATTTTCACAGTAACGGGTTCTGCCGATGCCAGACCCGTGTTGACCATCACGTCCGTGGCTACGCCGAACACCTCGTGCAGTTCCTTGCCGCCGAAGAGGGCTTTGTCTCCGAGCCATGCTCTAAGCTGATAGGTGGCTCCGAGAGCGGCCAGTGTGACCTCGATGTTGCCGTCGATGTCGGGTGAGGTGACTTTGAGCACGCAGTCGTTGATGTCATAGTCGCCGCCGTCGGCGCTGATGTCCTCATAGCAGTATGTGAAAGTCTGCAGGGTGGGTTTCTCGGGATCGGGAATGTTCGGCTTGAAGCTACCGTCGAGCATGAAGATGCAGTCGTTGTAGTCGAAGTCGCCGCTGTTGCACTGGGGAGCGTCTTCAAGTCCGATGATCACCTTGTCGTCAACCATGAATGTGGCGGCGTGTGACATGGCCCGTTTCTCGTCGGTGTCAAATCCGGAGTAGTAATTGCTGTAGATATGAAGCGGTCCGTCTTCGATGCCGGCCGTATGGACGTTGACGTTCATCGCGCCCAGCGAGAAGGCTGTGTTCTTAGCGTTGATGTATGACGCGTTGTTGCACCATGCGTCTGGAATGATGAAGAAACCGATTTTGATTCCTGCGGGGAATGTTTCTGAAACTTCTCCCGTCTTCTCGTCGACGTAGAGCAGTTTCACTTCCGTGGCTGTATTGGTTGTCACGGAGAAACTTCCTTTTTCCTCAGACCATTGCCAATCCGTAGTGGTTTTGAACAGGTTTTCGTCTTTTACGTTAGGTATGACAATGTATTTGTTGGCCAGTTTCTTCGGCTCGCGTGTGTCCTGATACTGAACGGTCTCGGCCTTGCCGTCTGCATCATAGGAGACGGGTGCGGTATAGTCGGTGTTGTCCACTTCCTTGCTGTCATAGAAATAGTAGCCGATGGCAGCGGCGTTTGACGTTGTGGCTGAGAGCAGTGCCAGTGTGACCGGTCCGGCTGTCTCTGTTGTCAGTTCGACGTCCTGTATGATGGTCTCATAATGTTCCGACTTGTCGTTCTCGGGAACAATCTCATTGATTTTTGCCAGCAAGTCGTTGTCTACGACAATCTTTTCGCCGAAAGCGTTGTCAGCCACATAGAAGTATTTGTCGGGCCATGCTGACGGGTATTCGGAGTAATGGTCGTTCCACAGTGCCGACCGGTAGGTGTACTTGTCGGTTTGGGCGAATTCAACGCACGTGCGGTTGCCTTCGGCTCTGGTCTTGGCCATGCGCTTCTGTCCGGTCGTTCCGAACTGTGCTGTTCCGCCGTTGATGGCAGTGCTGAGACTTGAGGCAAACCCGTCGTTTGTTATGAATTTGGCGGATATTGTCGTTGCGTATGCCGGAACGGCCACTTTCATCTTACTGAAAGAGCCGTCTGCCGACGCTATTGTTCCCACAAGTTTGCTGTCGGCGAAAATCTGCACGTAGGAAATTGCGGTGCTGAATTTCAGATTTGATGAAACTTCAACGTTTTTCACTGTTTCCCATGTCTGGTTGGGGTCGATGTTGCCAACCATTCCCATGAAGTTTTCAATAGTCTTGTCAGTGTCGGCTCCAGGTTTCGGGCCTTCGTAGAGGTCCGTGTCATGGGAACAGGCGGAGAATGCCAGTGCACCTGCGGTCATTGCCAGCAGCATGCTTTTTCTACTAATAATATCCATCACTCTTATAATTTAATGTATTGCTTTGTCTTCAATTAGGTTTGTTTTAATGCAAACATGCTTCTTCCTTATGGCAGTAATCGGCATATCATAATTAATTTCGGGCGTAAAAGTAAGTATTTTTTGTTTTCGTTGTTCTGTTGTGTAGTTAAAATAAGCTAAAAACGTTATTTTTTGTGATAATAGGGAATATTCGGCAGTGAAAAAACGACTTTATGGCGAAAATCCGAAAAAAGCCGACATGAAGTTTCAAAAGAAGGGCCACTCCCTGAATTTATTTTCCCGCAGGCGGAAATTTGCGAAATTTGGGCAGCCTTGGTATTTTGCTGATTCTCTGTCCGTTATGTCTGTCGTGGCGTTTTTTGCCTCGGAACAGGTCTGCCGTAAGGCTCTTCAGGGAGTGCGGCGGGTCTGTCGTCAAGTCGTGATGTCGGTTTCGTTGACGGCTGACAGCGGCCTTATTGCAGTTCCGGGAGAGCCTTACGGCAAAGCGGCTTAAACTATATTAACATAAAAAAGCTAAGGATTGAACATAGTGTGCACAACGTGGCGATAATTTTGCATCAGAAAATAAGGCGTTCTCTACAGTCGTGACAACAGCATGCGGCGGCCATACGGACAATATGGCCAGACGTGCTGTCCGGCGGTTTTGCTGACTTATTTATTATATGCATGAACACCAGTAATAATCAACCATAATAAAAAACACTTTAGGAAATGGAAAAAGTAATGTATTACATTGACAAGACACAGAGTCGCTCCTGCGACTTTCAGGAACAGACCATGAAAGCACAGCGTATGAAGATGGCCCGGGAACGGCTTACGGCAGAGTTTGTGGAGCTGTTGGGCAAGAGTCCCGAGGACGGCGTGAGGTGGAAGGGAACTGTCACCGATCTTGTTGAAGTGGCCCACATTGCCTACATGCAGGGAACTGTGTGCGGCATTCAAGGCTCAGCCTGTACCTTCCGCGAGCTGGTGGCACGGGTCTGCTCGGTGCTTCATGTGAAAATGCCGCACAATCCGCAGGCCTGTGCCTATCAGGCGGCGCAACGAAAGGGCGTCCGGTGTAGTCCATATATAGAAAGGTATGCGCGGAAGATGATGATGGCCGGCTTCACCCCGGAAGACTCCACCAAGACAGGTTCCATGGGGAGGGTGTCTGGCGAGATGACACGTCATCAGTCGTTCCTCATGTCGGACATCGGATAGGACACACATTATTATTATATAATATCCATCATCTACCATTTAATATTCACCATACCGCCCCATTACCCCCGCAGGCGTCCTCCCTCCGGGGAGGGCCGGGGCTTGGCCACATCCGCAATTCCCGCCCCCCCCAAAAAAAATTAACCTTGCAGGCGGCCTCCTCTGGGAAGGACCGTTGTGGGGCCTGCCGTTGTGGGGCTCTCACTTTTATGTATCATGGAACAGAAACCGACAATGTTGAGCGAGCATTTCTCGCTCGAAGAGATGGTCCGCTCGGGAGTGGCCATCCGCAGAAAGATTGAAAACAACCCTTCCTTGGCTGATATAGAGCGTCTCAGGCAGCTGTGTGTGAACGTTCTCGAACCCGTCAGACGCCGTTTTGGCGTCACGCGAATCTCCAGCGGCTATCGCTCGGCGCCGCTGAATGACGCCGTTGGAGGTGTAGCCACGTCGCAGCATCTCACGGGAGAGGCTGCTGACATACACATATCAGATGCAGAGAAAGGCCGCAAGATATATGAATATATCCGCTGCAACCTCGATTTCGATCAGCTGCTCTTTGAACACCGCATGTCCAACGGGTGCCGTTGGCTCCATGTATCCTATACCACAAGGCGGCCGAACCGACGTCAGGCGCGGCCCATGGAGTGCTGACAGGAGGGCTTTTCACGATGTGTAGCGTGATGTGTAGCGTGATAACGCTTGACATCGGGCGAAAAAAGCAGTATCTTTGCAATGTCTTCCGGAAAGACACAGAGACAAAACAATAATCTTATAAACCATTAAAAACAAAAGAAAGGAAAAAGAATTATGGCAGTATTTTACAGACTTTATCAGAACAATCACACAAAAAGTGATCAGTATAAGAAATGGTACGGACGCTCCGTCGCCATCGACAAGGTGACCACTGACCAGCTGGCAGAGGAAATCGAGGCCAACTGTACGGTCAAGCGGGCTGACATTCTCGCAGTGCTCAGTGAGCTGGTGGTGGTGATGAAGCGCGAATTGCAAAACTCCAAGCGCGTATGTCTGGACCGTTTCGGTGCGTTCAAGATAGGAGTGAGCACGAAGCCGGCTGATACAGCAAAAGACTTCAACGTGAAGGACAACGTCAAGGGAATGCACATAATCTTCCAGCCCGAACTTCATATTGACGCGACAGGACGCCGTGTAAGGTCGTTCCTTGACGGCTGCAAGGTGGCCGAACTCCCCGTCAATATCAACCCCTCTGCCGAGGCTGCCGAGGCTGATGAAGCTGTTGGAACCGGCGAGTGACGGTAGTGGGCGACGAAGTGAGAACATCAGATCTTTTTATTAACCCTAATAATCAAAAACATCAAAGAACATCATGAATACGAAACTGAACACAATCCTCAAGATTATAGTGGCCGTGGCCACCGCTCTTCTCGGAGCGTTGGGTGTTACTCAGGCCATGAACTGAGATAGAAAGGCGTAGGCGAGGAAGAACGGAGGGAGACAAGGGACAATGGCTTTTCCAAGGTAAAGGTCCGGACGTGTTCTGTCTCCTTCCGTCTTATTTCCCACATGTTAAATAACCGTAATTTCTGATGCCAGCCGGTGGTCAATGCCGTCCTAAATGTATATATTTGCCGACGTATGACAACTACAGAACGGCCAATGCCCGCGGCCGGCCACAGGAACCGCGTGGGCGAGATAGACTTCATGAAGTGTGTGTGCATACTGTTGATGGTGGTGTTCCATATTATCTATATAGGTGACAGCTATCCGTCGGCCAAGCTTTTTGTATATACATTCCACATGCCGGTGTTTCTCATAATCTCCGGTTGGCTGACGACCACAGGCAGACCGCCGCGCGCTTTCGCCGGCCATCTGGTATGGCTCTTCGTTCCCTACGCAGTAATGGAAGTGGCCTATGCCTCGGCGGCCACGGTGGTTCCGGTGCGTGAGGCTGTCGGCGGACTATCCGTAGGAATGCTTCTCCGTTGTGTCTTTGTCTCGCCGGTAGGTCCCTATTGGTATCTGCATACGCTCATGGTCTGTCTGCTCGTAGTCCATGCCGTGAACAGCGTCTGTGGGCGGTGGCGTTTTGGACTTCTCACGGAGCTGCTCGTGGCGGCCATGCTGCTGGGGGCGGTCGGCCAAAGGCTTTTCGGCGGATCGTTTACGGCCAACTCAATGTATTTTCTTGCCGGTTTTTTCCTGAGGCGGGCCGGTTTCGGCTTTACGTCCGTTTTCAGACCATCGTGGCTTGCTCCGGTGGCCGTTGCCGTGATTGTGGCCTGCGGAGGAGAGAGGGTCATGGACCGGGGAGCGAGTGGCGGTGTGATGATAGTCTTCCTGATGATGAGTTTCATGACGGCTGTCTATGGCGTCACGGGCGACCGTGTTCGCTCCGTAGCTCTGTATATAGGGCGCAATACGCTCGTCATATTGCTCTTTTCACCCGTTTTCACGGCCCTGTCAAAACTCTGGCAGCCGTGGCTTCTGGCAGTTGACGGAACGGGAATGGTCTTCATGGCTGTAACGTTGGCCGCAGCAGTTGGCGGCAGTATGGGCATAGCCCGTGGCATGGACATGATTGGTTTGTCGCGATTTATGTTCGGGCGCCGCCGGGTGATGGCATGAACGGTCTGGTTGTGGATTGGGGACTGTTGTCCCGTCGTTTTCCGACAAATTGTCACTTGACGCCGATGACCCAAAAAATCAGCGATTTGTTGGCCTGCCTGCGATAAAAATGCTAACTTTGCAGCATGATGTCCGTGGAAACCGCAGCGTAACGGTCCGGCGGACATAATCACTATAAATACCAAAGATCAGGAATGAACGAAGATTTTGACATACGTCAGGAACGGGTTACGGTTGAAAAGGACTTTGAGAACGCACTTCGCCCGCTGCGCTTCGGCGACTTCAGCGGTCAGAAGAAGGTAGTGGAAAATCTTGAAGTCTTCGTCGAGGCTGCCAAATATCGCGGCGACCCGCTTGACCATACCCTCCTTCACGGCCCTCCCGGACTGGGAAAGACCACGCTGAGCAATATCATAGCCAGCGAGTTGGGCGTGGGATTCAAGATTACCAGTGGTCCCGTGCTCGACAAGCCCGGAGATCTCGCCGGAATACTGACTTCGCTGGAGCGCAACGACGTGCTTTTCATAGACGAGATACACCGGCTTTCGCCCGTTGTAGAGGAATATCTCTATTCGGCCATGGAAGACTATCGTATAGACATAATGATAGACAAAGGTCCTTCGGCACGCTCCATACAGATTGACCTCAATCCGTTCACACTTGTGGGGGCGACAACCCGTAGCGGTCTGCTGACGGCCCCGTTGCGTGCCCGTTTCGGAATCAATCTCCATCTGGAATACTATGAACCGGAGACGCTCCAGCGCATTCTGAAACGCTCGGCCGGCATCCTGCAGGTGCCCATCGATGACGATGCGGCTATGGAGATTGCGCGTCGGAGCCGCGGTACGCCCCGAATAGCCAATGCCCTGCTGCGCCGTGTCCGTGATTTCGCTCAGGTGAAGGGAAACGGCCGTATAGACACCGCCATAACGCGGGTGGCCTTGACGGCACTCAACATCGATCAGTATGGACTTGACGAGATTGACAACAAGATTCTGCTGACCATCATCGATAAGTTCCGCGGCGGACCGGTAGGGGTCTCTACAATAGCCACGGCCATCGGAGAAGACTCCGGAACGGTGGAGGAGGTCTACGAACCGTTCCTCATAATGGAGGGATTCATCAAGAGGACACCGCGCGGACGTATGGTGACGGAGATGGCATACCGCCACTTCGGACGTAATCCCTACACAGGAAATATCATGCAGCCGGACTTTTTTGATTGAAAAGAAAGATATGAAGACAGGAATATTTACGGGCAGTTTCGATCCGTTCACCGTCGGTCACGACGATATTGTCAGGCGGGTATTGCCGCTGTTCGACAGGATTGTGGTCGGTGTGGGCATCAATGAGCGCAAGAAGTGCATGATGACAGCCGAAGAACGTGTGGCGGCCATAGACTCAATATATACAGGCGAGCCAAAGATAGAGGTGCGCCCATACAGTGACCTGACCGTTGATTTTGCCAGAAGGGAAGGGGCGGAATATATCATCAGGGGCGTGCGTAGCGTCAAGGACTTTGAATATGAACGCGAACAGGCCGATATAAACCGCAGGATAGGAGGCGTCGAGACGCTTCTTGTATATGCCGACCCGAAGTTTTCGAGCGTCAGCAGCAGTATGGTGAGGGAACTGATGAACTTCGGACGTGACGTGAGTGAGTTTCTGCCACGGCATGGCGGAATGACAGACTGAATACAATAAGAGTTATGATAACATATAATGCGGACGGCATTGATATGCCGAAGATAAGGAAAAGGGAAATCACAGCGTGGATAAAGGCTGTGGCGGCAGCCCACGGACGGCGCGTAGGAGAGATTGGTTATATGTTCGTGGACGACGAAAGGATTTTGGACGTGAACCGGGAATACCTCGGACATGACTACTACACGGACATAATAACCTTTGACTATGACGAAGGCGATGTCATCAGTGGCGACCTCGTCATCTCGCTCGATACGGTGAAATCGAACGCCGGACTGTTTGGAAAGGAATATGAGGAGGAACTTCACCGCGTGATTATTCACGGAATACTCCATCTTTGCGGTATCAATGACAAGGGACCTGGGGAACGGGAGATTATGGAGGCGGAGGAAAACCGTGCTCTTGATATGCTGACGGAGCTAAAACGAGGTACGGAATCCGTGGATTAATAGAACATAAGACAAGAAGAACGGGAGATTGAAGACGTTTGTCTTGCCGATGCGACTAAGATAATTGTCTTCAATCTCCCGTTCTTCTTGTCTTATATTCTATAATCTTCCCCCCGGTTCTCTTTTCTTATTTATCTCCGTCTTCAAGTATTTCGAGCGCTTTTCTGACGATGTCGTTGCTCTCGTTGCTCACAGCGAAGTATTCGCTCATATCCCACAGGTCTCGGGCGACGAGCGCTTTGAGTTGCAGTCGCAGGTAGGGCAGGGTTCTGGTGAGTTCTTCATCGTCCTTTGGCTTGATTTCCAGACGCTCGCCTTCCTGCAGGATATTGTCGATTACGCTCTGCGGAATCTCAAAGGAGGCATTGTAGGAGTCGAACGACTTGTAAGCTTTTTTAAGCTCCTTGCGGTGGGTGTCGATGTATCGGAGGTTGGCATTCAGTATCACGTTCTTTGCCGCCAGCATACGGTGGAATTTCGTGTAGCGTGTTGTGTCCAATGGGACAAAGTGGTCGGGCATGATACCGCCTCCGCCGTAGACAGTGCGATGTTCGCGTAGAGTGTGGAATTTGAGCGAATCGGAAAAGTGGACGCTGTCTGCGCTGGTCAGTTCGCCGCTCTTCAGACGGTTCATCATATCCATTGCATAGTCTTTTCCGCCTCCTTTGGTATATGGTTTCTGGATGCAGCGGCCGGCCGGTGTGTAGTAGTGGGACACCGTCAGGCGTATCATTGAACCGTCGGGGAGATTTATCGGCCGCTGGACGAGACCTTTCCCGAAGGTCCGGCGCCCTACAACGGTACCGCGGTCCTGGTCCTGTATGGCTCCTGTGACAATCTCGGCGGCAGATGCCGTATAGCTGTCCACGAGCACGACGACGCGTCCTTCGGTGAACGAACCGTTGCCTTTGGCCCGGTAATCGGTTCTCGGGGTTTTCAAGCCGTCGGTATATACAATCATGTCACCGTTTCGGAGGAACTCGTTGGCCACTTGGACTGCTGCCTGCAGATAGCCGCCGCCGTTTTCCTGAAGGTCGAGCACAAGACTTTTCATGCCTTTCTTGCGCAGCAGTTTCATGCCTTCCATGAACTCGTCGTAGGTTGTTGAGCCGAAACTGCCGATGCGGATGTAGCCCACTTGCGGCTTTATCATATAGACGGCATCAATCGTTTTTACCGGTATCTTGTCGCGGGTGACGGTGAACATGAGCGTTTCGGCAATGCCGTTGCGCATAACTCCCAGTCTTACTTTCGTTCCTTTTGGACCGCGCAGCCGCCGCATGATGTCCTCACGTGACATCTTTACACCGGCGATGGCTGTGTCATTGACCGCCACAATGCGGTCGCCGGCGATGATTCCGGCCTTTTCAGACGGTCCGTTGACAACAGGCTGGATGACCATGAGCGTGTCGTCAATCATGTTGAACTGGACTCCGATACCCTCGAAGCCGCCAGACAGCGGCTCGTCTGCAGCCTTGACCTCTTTGGCTGTCATATATGACGAGTGAGGGTCGAGTTTCTCCAACATCCCCCTGATGCCGTCCTCTACGAGTTTTTTCTCGTCAACGCTGTCCACATACATGTTGCTGATGGCCATTTCGGCCAGCTGTAATTTGAAAAGCGGACTTTCTTTGGTCACCGTAATCTTCATCTGTGCGTAGAGCGGCTGTATCATAAGGCAGCATACCACCGCACATATCATTTTCTTCATATTCGTTGTTTTCTTTGATGTCATGTTATAGTGATTGTAAAAATGAGTGCAATGTGAATTTATTCACGGATTGCCGGATAGTTTCTATCGTATGCAAAGGTAAGACAAAAGCGGCAGAATAACAAACTGACAGGCTAAAAACAGGCCATTGGGTTCTTTCCTGTAATGTTTGCAATGCTTTGGCTACAGCTTGTTTGCATCCGGCAGCATTATATCCAGCCTCGGTCGTAGCACTGTCTTTCATTGTCCATTGTCGGAGAATGTTCCCCATTGTTTCATTATGTTAGCCGGCGCTTGTCCTTTATCCAGCTCTCTTTTCATGAAATCCATTGCCGGAGCAACGTGGGAGAAATAGCGGCGGTATCCGTCACAGAGCCAGTTGAGACCAGGATTTCCGTAGCAGTCGCGGATGAAACGGTTTTTCGGGCATTCGCCGTTGCACGTGAATAGCCACCGGCATTCGCGACACTGTTGCGGCAGCATGGCACGTTTGGCGTTTCCAAACTTTATCTGGCGTTGGTCGAGCATCATTTCCGTGAGCGTCTTGTGGCGGATATTGCCCAGACGATGTGACGGGAAAACGAAGTGGTCGCAGCTGTAGAGGTCGCCATTGTGTTCCATGGCCGCTGAATGGCCGCACACTGTTCCCAACGAGCAGATTCCAGGCGGAACTCCCGCCCAGCAAGCCAGCGTGGCATCGAACAGCTGGACGAATATTTCTCCGACGTCACGGCGCACCCATTCGTCGAATATCTCGCAAAGGAAACGGCCCCATTGTTCCGGGAGAACTGACGACCGGGTGATATCTCCACCCTCAGTCATGCCTTCCATGAATCTGTGGGTCGCTTTGTCGCGGCGTTCTACGACGGGGGTGAACTGGAGATAGCGGCATCCTATGGAGCGAAAGAACCGATAGAACTCCAGCGGATGGGCGACGTTCATGCTGTTGACTACGGCCATTGCATTCCATTCGACGCCGTGACGTTCCAGCAGTTCGATGCCTCTCATCACAGCGTCGAATGTCTTTCCGCGCATGGCTTCGTGGAAACGGCGCGGACCGTCGATGGATATCCCTACCAGAAATCCGTTGTCACGGAGGAAACGGCACCATTCGTCGGTCAGCAGTGTGCCGTTTGTCTGTATGCAGTTGTCTATATGTCGGCCGCCGGCATATCGTTTTTGCATCCTTAAAGCCCGGCGATAGAAGTCTATCGGGCGCAAAAGAGGTTCGCCGCCATGCCACGTGAAGAGGACTTCGGGCGTAGTCTGAGCCTCGATGTACTGTCGTGTGAAGATTTCAAGGAGTTCGTCGGACATGCAGAAATCGTCGGTACCGTCGTAGAGCCGGCCTTTTTCCAGATAGTAGCAGTAGCGGCATGACAGGTTGCACTGCGAGCCTACGGGCTTCAGCATGACATAGAAAGGACGTGCAAAAGGATTGTGGATGGTCATATTGCGGATGGTGATATATGATGTGTTATATGATTTGGATGCCCGGTCTGTTGTAGTCACATTCCGTTTTTCCTTTTTTTCAGTATTCTACGTATGGCAACAGGCGCTCAATGGCTTCGGGCGGAAAGTCACGGTGTGTCTTCAATTCGTTCAGATTGCGGATAGAACCGTGTACACGCCTGTAGTCGGCTATGGCCTGTGCCTGATGGAAAGTGATGTATGGATGGCGTCGCAGTTCCGCTATGGAAAGGCGGTTGAGGTTGAAACGGTGTGTTGCCGGGGCGCTGATTGTGAAATACTTTTTTGATTCCGTAGGGAAATCCTCAATTTCGTCAAGCTGGTCGACACTCACATAACCTCCCAGCTGCTTGCCGTAGGATAGGATGCGACGTGTGAAATAGCGACCTATGCCAGGCACTTGAAGCAGTTGCGTGCTGTCGGCGGTGTTGAGGACAATTTGTTCTCCGTCACCAAGTTTTTTCTGTCTTGCCGTCGTGTCGTTCCTTCCGTATGACGCTTCCGGCAGAAGCGCGGCCGGAAGGAAATCCGGAGATATGCGTATATAAGGTTTCATTCTTCTGTATTGGCCGGCTGTGAGACCGTAGAGACGTGCGAAGTCTTCAGGCCTGCGGTAGATACCGCCTTTGTTCCTGTACCTATATATGTTTCTCACCTGCCATGGCTGTAGCCCGAGACGGAGCAACTGTGTGCTGTCGGCCGTGTTGGGGTCGAAATAAAACAATTCGGCGCGGTGTTGTCCGGTGTCGTAGAATGTCCCTTCGGATGCATAATATGTTTTTTCGGTGGCATTATCCACCTCGTTTGTTGTGGAATTGTTTGCTCCGTATGTTTGCTCCGAAATCTTCCCTGTGGTTTTATCTGACGTTCCGTATCGGCGAGTCCTTTGGCTTCCGTCCGTGATAAATCCTTTTCCTATTTCCGTTGAATCTGTTGTCAGCGTGCCGGCAGTCTGAGCTCCGAGTTTCCCACCAAAGAAATGAATAAGCGAAAAGGCCGCCACGATGAGGCTCAGAAGTAACAGAATGGCCCTTCGGTCTGTCTTGCGATAGTAGAATTGTCTCATGGTATTGTTGTTGTTCGGCAGTCGGGGAATCCTTTTTTGTTTATGATTGTTGTCAGATAACTCCCAGCTGGTGGAGGAATATCATTGATATGCACACCGGACAGATGTATTTGACAACAAAAAGATATGTATGGAAGAACCGGTTGCGCAGTGTTCCGTTGCCGGTCAGTTCCTCACGGACGATCTTGTGTGGTGCGAACCATCCCACGTAGAGGCATGTCAGGAATGCGCCGACGGGCATAAGAATCTGTGCGGTCAGCGCGTCGAAAGCGTCCATGAACTGCATTCCGGCTATGCGCAGGGCGGGCAGAGCGCCGACGGACAGCGAACTGAGCACACAGATGGCTCCTGTCACTCCCGTAACGATCCATGCCGCATGACGTCGCGGCCGGTGAAGTTCCTCGTGGAAGAACGCCGTGCCGATTTCGTGCATTGATATTGTGGATGTCAGGGCAGCCAAAGCAAGCAGGATGTAGAACATCACGGATATGACATAACCCACGGCGGGCATTGTCGTGAATGCCTCTCGGAAAACATTGGGCAGGGTTATGAAAATCAGTGACGGTCCGCTGTCGGGGCTGATGCCTACGGAAAAGGCTGCCGGGAATATCATCAGGCCGGCCAGAATGGCAACCACGGAGTCGACGGCGGCAATCTGGAAGGCCGAGCGCATGAGGTTTGTGCGGCGTCCGAAGTAGGAAGCGTACGTGCAGAGGCAGGCCGTTCCGAGCGACAGTGAGAAGAAAGCCTGTCCGAGAGCCTCGAGAAAAACGTTCCCGTCAACCTTGCTGAAGTCGGGGCGAAGCAGAAATTCTATGCCGCGGCCGGCTCCCGGCAGCATGCATGAGGCCACAACGAGGATGAGGAGTATCACGAAAAGTGTCGGCATGAGCATCTTCGAGATCCGCTCGATACCGCTGCGCACACCGCGGACAATGACAAGATGGGTCATGAGGATGAACGCCAGTCCCCATACGACGGGCTTCACGGGGTGGGAGGAGAATGTCGTAAAATAGCTGCTGACAAAGCCGGCGTCGCCGCTGAGTTCTCCTGCCAGCGACGCCCACAGATACTGGAGACACCATCCGGCCACAACGGCATAGAAGCCGAGGATAATCATTGACGTGACGATGCCCATATAGCCGATGGCGCCCCATCTGCGGCGTCCGGACAGCTGCATGTATGCACGGGCGGCATTGGTTCCCGAATGGCGTCCGACGACAAATTCGCTGATCATGCCCGGTATGCCGAGCAGCAGGATGCATCCGATGTATATCAGTATGAAGGCGGCTCCGCCGTTCTGTCCTGTCATGAAAGGGAAACGCCAGATGTTTCCCAGTCCTACGGCCGAGCCTGCCGTGGCGAGGATTACGCCTATTTTGCTGCCGAAGCTGCCTCTGTCTGGTTGTGACATAGTGGTTATGGGAGTTTTATGGGAGGGATGGGAGTTATAGGATTTTATGGGAGAGATGGGATTTTATGGGAGGGATGGGAGAAATGGGGTTATGGGATTTTATGGGAGCTCCCCTTTTTAACATTCATATTCTTCCGTCTGTTGTCAGATGATGCCGAACTGATGGAGGAAAATCACGAGGATGCAGACCGGACAGACATATCTCACGCTGAGGAAATAGAGTCCGAAGAGACTTCCGCGCAGGGTACCGCCGTTGGTGAACTCGTCCCGAACCACGCTTCGCGGCACGCGCCATCCGATGAAAAGGCAGGTGAGGAAGCCGCCAACGGGAAGGAATATCTGTCCGGTGACGAAGTCGAACACGTCGAACAGCGGCCGTCCGAAAACCAGAAGCCCGTTTCCGCCGCCGAGTGACAGCGAACACAGGGCGCCAATCACCGAACATGTCAACGTCACGGTAAGGGCGGCCGAGCGTCTTGTCATCTTCCGCTCCTCGTGTAGGAACGCCGTGCTCACCTCATGCAGCGAGATGAGCGATGTCAGGGCGGCCAGCGACAGCAGGGCGTAGAACAGCAATGACACCGCATAGCCCACCATGGGCATTGCCGCGAAGGCCTCGCGGAAGACATTGGGAAGCGTGATGAAGATGAGTGACGGTCCGCTGTCGGGATTCACGCCCACGGAAAAGGCCGCCGGGAAAATCATAAGGCCGGCGAGAATGGCCACCAGACAGTCTATGACGCTTATCTGTACGGCGGCGGCAGCCAGATTGGTCTTGCGGTTGAAGTAGGAGGCGTATGTGCAGATGCAGCCCATGGCTATGCTGAGCGAATAGAACGACTGGCCGAGGGCACCGAGAAACACGTCGCTGTTGACACTTGCGAAGTCGGGTTTGAAGAGAAAAGCAATGCCGCGGCCGGCTCCCGGCAACATGCAGGAGGCCCCGACGATGATAAGCAGGAGTATGAACAACGTGGGCATCATCATTTTCGAGGCCCGTTCTATGCCTCCGCGGACACCGCGGACGATAACCAGATGGGTGATGAACAGGAAGACCACCGTCCACACTACTGGCCTGACGGGATTTTGGGAGAACTCCGCGAAGTAGGTCCGGATATAGTCTGGGTCGCCGTTGAGCTGTCCCATGAGTGAGGCACAGATGTATTGGAGGCACCATCCCGAGACTACGGCATAGTAGCCCGTTATCAGAAATCCCGTCAGCACGCCCAGATAGCCCACGGCTTTCCATCCCCGTCCGCCGTCCATAAGCCCGTAGGCGCGGGCCGTGTTGGCCTGGGCGTGTCGTCCGATGATAAATTCGCTGACCATACACGGTATGCCAAGCAGCAGGACGCAGGCTATATATAGGAATATGAACGCGGCTCCGCCGTTTTCTCCGGCCATGTAGGGGAAGCGCCATACGTTTCCCAAGCCGACGGCCGAGCCTGCCGTGGCGAGAATTATTCCAATCTTACTTCCGAAACTTGCTCTCTCTGAATGTCCCTTCATCTGTCTGTCGTTTTTTGTCCGTTATCTTACTTTCTATTCAATTCAGTTGCAAAATTATAAAATAATTCTTACTTTTGCGCCTAAATAGGAAGCTAATATGAAATATTTGTATCAAACAGTAAGAAGATATCCGTTTTCGTCACTGCTCATTGGCGTCATCTGGTATCTCTCGTTTTTCACTCCTCCCAAGACTGGACTTGACAACGTGGCTTTCATCGACAAGTGGGTCCACGTGGTTATGTACGGCGGAACCTGCGCCGTCATCTGGACCGAATACATTCGCCGCCACCGTGTTGCCGCTCCGCTCAGGCTCTTTCTGCTGGCGTGGCTGGCTCCGATAGTGATGAGCGGCGTCATAGAGCTGCTTCAGGAATATTGCACCGACGGCCGCCGCAGCGGCGACTGGCTTGACCTTGCGGCCAATGCTACGGGTGTGACGCTGGCCGCCGTGGCGGGAAGTATTTTCTTCCGGATTTATCGCGGGCAGAGCCGGCGATAAATCCGGAATTCCTAAGAATGGTTATTCCTCATCAGGAATGACATAAGATGCAGGAGGCTGAGTTAAAAAAAATGCAGAAGAAGCACATTGTATGGACATATACAAGAAATTGTCCCTATAATGTGCTTCTTCTGCATTTTTTTTAACTAAGTCTCCTGTCGCGTTGATATTAATTGTTTGCTGTCACTCCGGATGCCGGGTGGGCCCTAAAAATGTTCCTCTTCCTCCTCTTCCGGCCGGTCTTCTTCAATCACGAGATTGTCGATGATGAAGTTTTGGCGTTCCGGCGTGTTCTTTCCCATGTAGTAGGCGAGCAGCTTCTGGACCTGGTCCGTCTTGTGGAGCGTCACCTGTTCGAGGCGCATGTCCGGCCCGATGAAGTTGACAAACTCCTCGGGCGAGATCTCGCCGAGACCTTTGAATCGTGTAATCTCGGGATCGGGTCCGAGGGCTTCTATGGCGTTGATGCGTTCCTCCTCGCTGTAGCAGTAACGTGTGATGAAGTCGCTCTTCTTCCGTTCGGGTTTGGCGGCGGCTTCGGCCAGAACCTGCTTGTTCTTTATCTTCGTGCGGCGGTTGCGCACGCGGAACAGCGGTGTCTGCAGGACGTAGACGTGGCCTTTCTTGATGAGGTCGGGGAAGAACTGCAGGAAGAACGTGATGATGAGCAGACGGATGTGCATACCGTCCACATCGGCATCGGTCGCCACGATAACCTTGTTGTAGCGCAGCGTGTCGAGGCCCTCCTCTATGTCGAGTGCGGCCTGCAGCAGGTTGAACTCTTCGTTCTCATAGACAACCTTCTTTGTCAGTCCGAAAGAGTTCAGCGGTTTTCCGCGCAGTGAGAACACGGCCTGTGTGTTGACGTCGCGGCTTTTGGTTATGCTTCCGCTGGCCGAGTCGCCCTCGGTGATGAATATCGAACTTTCTTCTTTCCGGTTGTCCTTCACGTCGCTGAAGTGTATGCGGCAGTCGCGCAGCTTGCGGTTGTGGAGATTGGCTTTTTTGGCCCGTTCGCGTGCCAGCTTGGTCACCCCGGCCATGGCCTTGCGCTCCTTTTCGCTTTCCTGTATTTTCTGGAGCATCACTTCGGCCACGTCGGCGTGCTTGTGGAGGAAGTTGTCCACCTCGTTCTTTATGAAGTCGCCAACGTATTTGTTGATGCTCACGCCTCCGTCCGGAGCCATCGTGAGCGAACCGAGCTTTATTTTTGTCTGGCTCTCGAACATGGGTTCCTCGACGTTGAGCGCAATGGCGCCCACGAGACCGTTTCGTATGTCGGTGTATTCGAGGTTCTTGCTGTAGAAATCCTTTATTGTCTTGGCTATGTGCTCCTTGAAAGCGCTCTGGTGTGTTCCGCCCTGGGTTGTGTGCTGTCCGTTGACGAACGAGTGGTATTCCTCGCCATACTGTCCCGTGTGGGTGAAGGCAATCTCGATGTCCTCGCCCTTGAGGTGGATGATGGGATAGATGCCGTCGTTGGTCATCGTGTCGTTGAGCAGGTCTTTCAGTCCGTGGCGGCTGACGATGCGCCGTCCGTTGTACATGATGATGAGCCCCGTGTTCAGATAGGTATAGTTGCGGAGCATCGTCTCAACGATGTCGTTGTGGAAGGAGTAGTTCAGGAACAGCGTGTCGTCCGGTTCGAAGTAGATGTATGTTCCGTTTTCGTCGGTTGTGTCTTCTGTCACGTCGCTCCGGAGCACGCCTCTCTCGAAGACGGCGCGTCTCACCTTGCCGTCACGGAACGAGGCCACCTCGAAGCGGGAGCTGAGCGCATTGACGGCCTTTATGCCCACGCCGTTGAGTCCTACGCTCTTCTTGAAGGCTTTCGAGTCATATTTTCCGCCGGTATTGAGCACGCTCACGGCTTCTATCATCTTGCCCTGCGGTATGCCGCGGCCGTAGTCGCGTACGGAGACACGCAGATTGTCCTTTATGTCAATCTCGATACGGTTGCCGGCTTTCATCTTGAACTCGTCAATGGAGTTGTCCGTCACTTCCTTCAGCAGTACGTAGATACCGTCCTCGGGCAGCTGTCCGTCGCCCAGCCGGCCGATATACATTCCCGGTCGGGTGCGCACGTGTTCCATGTCCGACAGGTGGCGGATGTTGTCGTCGGTATATTCAACGATGGGTTGTAGTTCGTCAGTCATATTTCGGCCCCCTCCGGCTCCCCCAATGGGGAGAGACCTGCGGGGAATTTATTAAGTTTATATTTCGGCCCCCTCCGGTTCCCTCAAGTGGGAAAGAGACCTGCGGGGAATTTATTACTGTCGTGAGGGATTTTTTTCCCATCTCGTAGGCCCCCTTCCCTTTGGGAGGGCTGGGGCCCCTATATATTCTTCACGTAGCACCTTCTGCGCTTGTGGCATTCACGTTCGAGATATTGCCACTGGCTCTGCACCTTCTCGTTGGTCTCCATCTCCACGTGTGTCTCGCCCCACTTGAAGCCATATTTCTGATACCATGGAATGAGGTCGGAGAACAGCAGGGCGTTGGCTCCTTTGGAACGGTATTCCGGCAGAATGCCGATCAGGAGCAGGTCCACGACGTCGGTCTTGTGGAACTTCAGCGCTCTCAGCACGTGCCACCATCCGAAGGGCAGCAGCCTTCCGTTGCGGCAGCGCTGCAGGGCGCGGGCCAGCGACGGTATGGTGATTCCCACGCCTACCACCTTGTTGTCGGGCGTGTTGCGGTCTTCGATGAGCGTCACCAGATTGAGGTCGGCCATGGGCAGATACATCTTCACATACTGGTCTATCTGGCGCTGGCTGAGTTGTGAGTAGCCGTAAAGATGGCCGAAGGTATCGTTTATGACGTCGAAAATCTTCTGTCCGTAACCGCCTTCGAAGACGTCCTTCTTCGTGAGTTTCTTCACGTGGAGGTTGTAGCGCTTGGTGATCATCTCGGCTATCTTCTGATATTTCTCCGGGACGGTTTCCGGGACGTAGAGTTTGTATTCCACGTAGTCGTTGTCCTTCTTCCATCCGCCCATGCGTTCCATGTGTTCGGGATAGTAGGGATAGTTGTAGAGCGTTGCCTGTGTTCCGAGCTGGTCGAATCCGTGGATGAGCATGCCTTCCGGATCCATGTCCGTGAATCCCAGCGGACCTACTATTTCGGTCATTCCCCGCTGGCGTCCCCAGTCTTCGACGGCCTGTAGCAACGCTGTCGACACTTCAATGTCGTCGATGAAGTCAATCCATCCGAAGCGCACGCTTTTGCGCTCCCAGCGTTCGTTTGCCTTACGGTTGATGATGGCTGCAATACGTCCCACCATGCGCCCGTCGCGGAAAGCCATGAAATAGTCGGCTTCGCAGAAGTCGAACGCCGCGTTCTTATTCTTGCTCAGCGTGTTGATTTCGTCGCTGCGGAGATTTGGAACGTCATAGCGGTCGCCGCGGTAAAGGTCATAATGGAATTGGATGAAGGTCTCGAGATCCTTCCTGTTTTCTACTTTTCTTATCTCTATTGGTGACATTTCGGTCCGGTTTGTTTCTAAAAAAATCGCTCCGACGCGGCCATACGTCCACGCCGTCCGGTCTTTGTCATGTCCGCCGCGTCCGTAGGTCCGTCCGTTGCGGTCAGGCCGGCTTTGAGCCTATTCCCTGCAAAGATACTGCAAATCGGGGGAAGAACAAAGGAAAAGAGGAAAAAGAATTCATCTGCCTTTCTGTTTTATTCATGTTTTCTTCCTGTTTTCTTCCAGCCGCAGGTTCAACTGACAAGTGTAAAATTCACTGTTTTCTTCCTGCTTCCCATGAAAAACATGGCTTACGGGCAACCGTCCCTCATCCTTCCGGTTCTCCATCTTTGGCCCGGCTGGCCTGAATTCTGATTAATTCTTACAAATATCCTCTGTAGAATTGATTATTTGAAAATAAAAATCCCGCGGTCGGAAATTCGCGAGTTTTGGGTGTGCATCTTTTTCTTTCTGATTCACAGTGGGTTAGGCTTGAATATCGGAAAGTGTGCATCATTTCCGGTCCTTTCCTTCTTGCCGTAAGGGCCTCCTTGGTCTGCAACGGGGCTGCTTTCGCGTTCCAACGGAGCCACCGTTGCAGTTCAACGGTAGCCCCGTTGCAGACCAAGGAGGCCCTTACGGCCCGACGCCCGTCGGATTTTTCCCGAAAAACGGAACGGAAACTGCGGATCAGCAGCATTTCGGCAGAAATAATGACATTTTTTTGAGAGAAAATACATACGGAAAAACAGTTATGTTTTCTTTACATTCCGATGGCTTCCTGTAATGAAAAAGTAATGGAAAAGCAGTGAAAAAGGAACTGTAATGTAAAAAAAGAATGATTAAAATTTGGTAATCTCGATAATATGTAATACTTTTGTCCACAAAAGAAATTTATTTTTCACGTAATAACTTAAAAACAAATGTACAAGAAGCAAGTCTTAGCAGCGGCTATATGCCTGCTGGCCTCCGGAGCAGTGAATGCCCAGGAGAGCGAAAACGGGAAGCTGAAGTCCTACAGCTATGTGGAAGTTCAGGGTGGCGGACAGATTACGCTGACCGACGCCAAGAAGGACAAGTTGTTCACACCGGTAGGCGCAGTCTCTTTCGGCCACTATTTCACTCCCGTAGTCGGAGCGCGTCTCCACGTGAGCGGCTGGGAGGCCAAGAGCGGATTTGACAATCTGGGATATTACAAATACAATTATATCACGACCAATGCGGACCTGCTTGTCAATCTGACCAATCTCGTCTGCAAGAAAGACAACCATTTTCTCAACGTCATTTTCGTAGGCGGTATCGGTCTGACCAACGCCTGGGGCAACGACGAGGCCAATGCCATGGCCGCTGCCGGCAAGAGTGGCGTAAACATGCCGTTGGTATGGGACGATAACCGTCTGAGCCACAACATTCGTGCCGGACTGCGTTTGGAGACAAACGTGCGCAAGCCTTTCGGCGTATCGCTCGAAGTGGCTGCCAACAGCCTTGACGACCGCTTCAACTCGAAGTACAACAACACCGACGACTGGATGGTCACCGCTTCGCTCGGTCTGAGCTTCCGTTTCGGCCATAAGTTCCGCAAGGCAGCTCCCGCACCCGTTGTCGAGAAAGTGGCGGAAGTGGTTGCACCGGCACCTAAGCCCGAACCCAAGCCCGAACCACGCGTCGTAACACGCACGATAGAGAAGAAAGTTCCCGTCACGCTCCACGAAGAGCGCTTCTATAAGATTCGCGAATCTGACGCCGAAGGAAATAAAGCCCAGATGAAGCGTGTTGCCGACTTCCTTAAGGAATATCCCGCGGCAACGGTGACAGTTGTCGGTTATGCCGACAAGGGAACGGGCACTCCGAAGCTCAACGTCAAGTATGCCAAGCAGCGTGCTGACCAGTATAAGGAAACGCTTGTCAAGGAATATGGCGCCGACGCTTCACGCATCGTTACCGACAGCAAGGGTGACAGCGTACAGCCTTTCGAAGATAACGACAAGAACCGCTGTGTCATTGTTGACGGCAAGGCTGAGAAAATCGTAAAAGAGACCATTACAGAGACTGTCGTAGACTAATTTAATCTTTATTTATTCATCAGTTTGACTTTTTCTCATGTCTGCTGATGGAGCCGGCTTTTCCGTGAGGAAAGGCCGGCTTTTTTTTCTGAGGGTGTTTCAAAATGCTTCATCTGTATTTTGAAACACCCTCTATAAGTTGGGAGTTATGGTGTCAGAGGAGTCCCTGTTTTTCTGCCGTAGCCGGAAACGGGCGGCTGTCACGAAGGGAACGGAAAGTCCGGTCCGGAATCCGCTTTATGCCTTGTTGCAGATAAGAAGGATGTGGCAGCCTCCTGCGGTTGTAGTGGCCATGATGTAGGTGTCGCCGCCCTCGGCCAGTTTCAGCCTGCGGCGCAGAGTGGCCGTGTTCATGGGAAAGTTTCTGACCGTTATGTTGGCCTTGGTGACTCCGGACAGTGTCCGGCGCAGTTCTTTCTTGTTCATCGTCGTCACTGCCGTGACCTCAAACCGTCGGCCGGGAAAGTCGCCGACCGCGTTGCGGGATACGAAGAGATGGCTGTCACGGCTGATCTGACGTACACCGTAGCGTGAGGCTATCAGCCCGAAACATCCTGCTTTCATGACCGAAGCGTTGGGCTCATAGACATAGCAGGGCGGAGCGGGAATGTCCTCGTCGGGACAGCCGGCGGCGGAGGACGGTTCGGGGACGGTCTCGTCTGCGTCATATTCGACAGTGGTTCCGTCGTTCACGCAGAATATCCGCAGCCCGTTGGCCGGCTCGCGGCAGATGACGATCAGCAGCTCCTTGCATTCACCGGCCGTCGCCACTATGTGGACTTCACTCACCGTCGCTCCGGTTTCGCTGATGTCCCTCACGGCTTTGCGCCAGTCGAGCATAGGCGAGAGCTTCAGCATGACGTGAGGGGCATGGTTGAGCAGCATGCCGAGGATAGAGAGGATGTCCGGCGTGCAGTCGCTGATGGCGAAAGTCCGTCCGCCATGGTCGTCGCGGCGCGCCGGGTCAGCATATATCAGTGATGCGTGGTCTTCCATCCCGGCTATATATTCAGGTCCGTCGCCGTTGATTGTGACTGCCTGTGTCAGTCCGAGACGGCGGAAATTGGCCTCCGCAATGCGGCACAGGTGTTCCTGACGCTCCACATATATGGCTTTCCCGAATTCCCGGGCCATATATGAGAAGTCAACGCCGAATCCTCCCGTGATGTCCACGAGAATCCCGTCGCGTTCCTCCCGGTTGTCTCGCTGCCCGTCTTCCCTGGCGTTCAGCCTTCCGCCGGTTGTGTCCGTAGCTCCGGTTGCGGCGTCATGGCCGTCGGCAGCAGCGTACGCGCGGTGTGTCAGGCGGGCGGCAACGGAAGCCTTATAGCGCGCTGCCGGTTCTCCCGAACACTGCTCCATGGACAGATGGGGAGGATATATGATGCCTTCGGTGGCTGCCCATGACGGCAGTTTGCGGCGTGCAGTCTGACGTCCGGCAATCTGGTCGAGGGCAAAGGGAAGGTCGATGTCGCCGTCAGGGCGCGCTTTCAGAGCCAGCTGACGTACGTCGTCGTCTGCATGGATGGAGATGAATTCTTCGGTAGTCATGTGAGGATGTTGTTTGGGAGATTTCGTCCTGAGTTTCAATATATGCAGTCCGGGCGCGCGGCAAATATGGCCCGGGGCGTGATGTCATGTGGTCCGGTGGTGCGGGAGATGCCGTTCCGGAAGTCCTGTATACGTGTTCCGGGGTCCCGGAACCGTCATTTTATCACTTTGAAGTTCTTTTTAGCTTCCGCTCTTGAGCGCAGATTGAAGTGCCACCACTCCGTGCGCAGCGGTTTCCAGCCCGCATATTTCATGACTTCGCGCAACAGGCGGCGGTTGGCGAGAGCCTCGCGGCTTATCTTTTTCTGGTCAGCAAGTTGTTCCTCGCGGTCAATGTGGGACAGAACGGTCATGTTGTCTATTCTGGTGCCCATCGGTATGGTGTCACCGTTGGCACGGCACAGGGTCAAATCCACAGCCAACCCGTAGTTGTGGAGGCCGCCGCCGTTTTTCGGGTTGCTCACGTAGAAGCTGTGGTCAGTGTCCTTCACGGCGTCCCACATCTTCTGCTGGATGGACATCGGCCGTGCCGCATCGTAGACTTTCAGGCTCAGGTCGGGGCGCAACTGCCTGAGTCTTGCCTGGGCTTTCTTCAGTGCGGCGGCCGCGAGCGGATGGAGATAGGCCTCACGGAGGTCTCCGTAGAGCACACGCCCCGTGAAATTGTCGGCCCGGGAGTACATCAGACTGACTTTAATGGATTTGTCAATGTCGCTGATGTCCACATATCCGGCCGCCGCCATGCGTTGCGCTGTTGTCTGCCTGGGCTTCTGTTGGGTTGCCGCTATACGTTGTGCGGCAGCCTGTCCTGACTCTTGTTTCGCAGCAGTCGGACTGCCGGTGAGAATGAATACGAGGGCCACGACATTCCCCATGCTTGCCGCAGCGGCCTTGGAAAGTATATGTTTCATTGTCTTTTCACGTTATGTTCGCTGCTGCAAAGGTAGCAAAAAAACATCAATGACGCTTTATCGCAGGAGGAAAACGAGTTGGCTTCCTTTTTCGGGCTATTGATTGGCAACCGGTTTCCGAATGATGCGCTGTGGCCTTGCTGCCGTTTGTTCCCTGTGGCCCTGCCTTGCTCCTGAGGAAATAAAAAAAACAGGGCCGCTGCGGTTTCCCGAGCGACCCTTTCCTACGTTAGTATGTTATGAAAAATTTGAGAGAAATGAAACTTCACAGTTTCGTTGTTGTTTTACTTTGAAATGATTATTATTAAGAGAAAGCATAGAAATTTCTTCTTTTTGCGGTCTTCCGGCATGTTTTCAGCCGTGTTCCGTTGTGTCTTGCAGCTCCGTCCTGCTGTTCAGTCAATGTCGCTCTTGCGGTTTCCGAAGGTCCGTGTGATGGTGCTGATGAACTCTTCGTCGATGTCGCCGGTGAGATTGACAATCACGAGGATGTCGGAGTCCGTGTCGGCGTGGAGCATGACAAGCTCCACGGTATCGCCGTTGCGCGTCTTTCGTGTGTAGAACGTTCCGTGGCCGTGGCCGTTGCGGTAGTCCTTGTTGTGTTTGAAGCGCTGTGCGTTCTTCTTCAGGAGGTTTTCCGCCTGGCGGTAGTATGTCTCGCAGTGGGTGCTTGTGGTCACGATGCGGGCGCTTCGGAGCTTCTGTATGGCCTGGGCCATACTCTCGTTGTTGTCCGTTCCGGCCTTTCTGGTGAGCTGCTCCATCATCTTCGGACTTACCGTTATGCACTGTATGGCCGTGTCCACGTCACACTCCCGGACGAAACGGGAGGCAAAGTCCTGCACGCCTTGGGCGCTGACTGTCACCGCCATGATGGCGGCAATGGCGAGAAATACGGCTCTTCTCATTTATTTCAGTCTTATAGAGTCATTCTGCAAGGTCATCGCGGCGGTGGCCGAGTCGGGCCTTTGTGCGCTGCTTATGCCTTCGGAAACCAGTTCCAGGGCGTTGTGGACCTTGTCGTATGCCATCGACGGGTCGCTGAAAGTGTCTTCGTATCCCGTGTAGTTGATTTCGTCGGTGTCTGCGTAGCTTTCCTGTCTGAACGACATCTGTGCGGCATTTCCCAGCGTAACTACGATGGCCACCACGGCGGCGGCCTTGAACAGTGGCATCATCCGGCGCCTCATGGTGATGGTGCGTGCTTTGACGGGCTGTTCGTCGGCTGTCATGGCGAGTATGCGGGCATCAAAGTCATCGCCCAGTGTCTCCCCGTCTTTCATCCGGTCCATACAGATGAAGACGTCGCGGAACCTTTGCAGTCCGGCGGGGATATCCTTCTGCCGGAAGAAAGTGTGCAGAATCTGCTCTTCCTCCAGCGTGGTCGTGCCCTGCCAGTAGCGTTCCATGAGTTGTTCGATGTACTTATAGTCCATAATTCTCTGTTTCAATGAATTTTTGCCTGATGGCTTGTCTTGCTCTGAAGATGTTCACTTTCACCTGTTCCTCGCTTATTGCGAGTACTGCGGCAATCTCCTTATAGCTTTTCCCCTCGAAATCCCGCAGCTGCATTACGCACCGTTGTTTCTCGGGCAGAGAGTCTATTATGTCTCTGATGAGCCTTACCCGGTCTTTCAGTTCGGCCTGTTCGGCCGGGTTGGCCATGTAGGAACTGTCTGGCGTTGTTTCTGCTTCGGTTGTTTCCGCTGAGCGCAGGGATGTCCGTCTTGCGGCTGTTTTGATCTTGTCCAGCGCCAGATTCCGGCAGATGGTCAGGCAGAAAGCCTCGACGGAATCAATTCCGGCCAAATCCTCGCGCCTGTTCCAGACTTTTATCATGGTTTCCTGCACAATGTCTTCCGCCTCCGCCTTATCGAGAGTAATGCGGAGTGCGAGCCGGAAGAGTTCATTCTTCAGCGGCAGCACATCGTCCCGAAAACTGATTTTTTTCATCCTCTCTATATGCAAGACGATTCAGGAGTGGCAGATGTTACAGTGATGGTGGTTAAAAAGCGTTAAAGCAAGCGCCGGTTCGTTCCCGTGATGTTTCCGGAACCGTCATTTGACCATCTTTTCCGTGGGATACATCCACCAGTTGAGGGCTTTCCCGCGTGATATGGCCCATTCGCAGAACGACTGTCCCGGCATCTGATAGGCACCGCTGAACACGCCTCCGCGGTTTGAACCGATTGTTATTCCCTCCAGCGGCCACCGTGTGGGCGAGGGGACCTGCAGTGCCCAGACGTAGCTGTCGGCATAGCTGGCCGGGTCCTTGATATATCGGTAGATGACCTGTTCAAGTTTGTAGGCGTGTGTGTGTACTTCGAAGAAAAGGCCGTTAGTGCTTTCAATGACGAAGGCGTCGAGGTTTTCGGCCGCAAAACGTGCCGCTGCTTCGGGTGAGGCGAGTGTGAGGCGGTAGGTTACGGTCACGGGAGGCACGTCTTCGCAGTCGGGTCGTCGGCCGCTGTCCGACATGTCGACCGTATTGTAGAGCCACCGCCGTATGTTTCCGTTGCTTTCCATCGTGTGTGACAAGGCCCAGTGGGCATCGCTGAAGAGATTGATCACAAGGTCGCCGGTCAGGTTTTTGTCGTCCGGAAGGAGCATGTCGCGCGAGTCGATAATCATGTAGGAGGATACGGGCTTGCCGTTGTTGAAGTCAAAATCGCCTTCCATGGCCGCTGCCGTCACCTCGTTCCGGCTGACGCCTCTGATTCTTATGGCCGCTGCCATCTGTTTGGTGGAGCCTACGGCATTGAGCGTGACGCGGAGTGTCACGTTGCAGCCGTCGACGCGCGGTGCTACGGTAAGCACGAGATCATTGAAGTCGTAGTCACCTTCCTGTGGGAAATTGTCTTCAAAGAGATAGCGGATGCCGTAGTCCTCCTCGCTGACAGGACTGTCGGTCAGGCTGGTGAATCCTTCCGAACAGTCGTCTGCCTCACGGGTGTAGGCAGGCGAGGCCGATGTGACGACGCTCTTTTCCGCTTCGTTCCAGAATATGTTGTTTCCGGAAGCATTTCCGTTATACATATTATATAGCTGACTGATGTTGGCCGTTCCCTGCGGATAGACGAGATTGACACGTCCTGCGATATATTCTTCTCTCACAGAGGGAGTCATCGTGACTGTTCCTATTTCTCCCGTTTCCACAAAGGCATAGCTGCCTGCGGTCGGTCCCATGATGCCGAAGTGGGAGATGTCGGTCCGTCCGTTGCTTCTGATGCAGGCATCCGGCCCGAGAAACAGCATGCTGCCACCGTTGGCTGTTCCCGTTAGCTCGAGCGAGCCGCAGCCCACATAGGCTCCGCGGGCTATGCGTGACGTCGCTCCCAGCGTGAGCCGGCCGCCGATACTGACACGACATGCGTTTTCCAGTGCGAGACAAGCGCGCTGTGCCGTTGCCCCCGTTCCTGTCTGTCCGGCTCTTGAGGCCTCCGCGAGTCCGTGGTTGACGAGTCGGGCGCCATCGGCCACGGCAGTGATTTCTGTGGCGGAAAGCGTAGCTCCGCCTGCGTTGTAGACGGTGGCTCCGCCGAGCGTCAGTCTCGATATGCTGATTTTGCCTCCGTTATATATCGCCGGAATGTCTCCTGCCGCCGCACCGTCGTTGCCGGCAGAAATCCCGTCGCCTTCAATCGTTGCTCCCGGCATGACGATGATGCGTCCGGAGGGTGCAGCCGCCGTGCGGGGAGCTGCCGTTAGGGTTGTTCCGGAGGGTATTACGATTCGTCCTCCGGACGTTACCACGACCGTCGCGCCCGCGCCGATGGTCTGATTGCGTTCCAGAGTCCATGTCCCGCTGACGCAGAGCGAGGTACCCGGTTCTGTTTCCAGTGCGGCTATCCATGCTGTCGTCGTTCCGCTGATGGTCATTTTCCCGCTGTTGCCGTCGGTTCCCACCTCGGTCGTTCCTGTTGTCATGGACGCGATGTCGGGGCGGGTCATTGTCATGACACTATAGCCGGGCTGTGGTTCTTCCTGCCCGTCAGTGCCTTTGTCAAACCGGCAGTCAACGGTCGTTCCGGTGAGTCTTGCCGTCTTGACTGTGCGGTGGCCCTGCGGGTCGGTCAGGGCAACGAAAACTGTCTCCAGGCCTCCGGCCGGACATGACAGTGGCATGGTCAGCGTTCCGCCGTCGGCCACCGTCCCTCCGCCCATTATGAGTGCGGGCGTGGCCGACATGGGGTCGTTGGCATAGATGTCCACGCGGTAGTCGCCCGGATAGAACCAGTTGACCGTGACGCGTGCCGTGACGGTTCGCATGAGATTCCACTGATGTTGCGGGTCGACACCGTTCACGGGAAAGGCCTTGCTTATGATTTCCTTGTAGGCGTCGGGGTCAAAATAGTCTTTCGGTTTGCATGCGGTCACTGCAGTGGAAAGCAGTGCGGCCCATACGATTGTTTTAGTGTCTCTGAACATGACTCTATTAGTAGTGTTGACAGCGCTTTGACTCCGTGGAGCGCGCCTGGATTATGTACCCTGCAAAAGTAATAAAAAACTTTGAAATATCGCGCCGGCCCGATAAAATCGTTGGCTCATACGCATGGTTTTGTGGCGATAAATCCATTGCGGATTGGCGGTAGCGGCCTGAGAGCGCGTCTTGCAGGCTGTGATTCCGACGGGTTGGGGGGCGGCAACCGGCATTCCGGAAGTATCGGGGCGTCCCTACACGGAGCTGAATTTCAATCAGATAAATAGCTGAGCAGATACCCGCCCGCGGGAAATCATTAAAAAAGTAGAAATTTTGCTTTATATATAATGTGGTGGAAAAAGTTTTGCTTACTTTTGCACCCCAAAGAAGTAAATATATCGATTATGCAGAAGAATTTAGTGATAGTCGAGTCACCGGCCAAGGCCAAGACGATAGAGAAGTTTTTGGGCGAGGACTACAAGGTGATGTCCAGCTACGGCCACATACGCGACCTGAAGAAGAAGGAGCTGAGCGTAGATATGGATACTTTGGAACCCGACTACGAGATACCGGAGGAGAAGGAAAAACTTGTGCGTGACCTCAAGGCCAACGCCAAGAAGGCGGAAATGGTCTGGCTGGCGTCCGATGAGGACCGCGAGGGAGAAGCCATATCGTGGCATCTTTGTGAAGTGCTCGGTCTGGATGAGGCCAAGACCAATCGTATTGTGTTCCACGAAATTACGCGACCAGCCATTCTTGAAGCCATCAAGAACCCGCGGCGGCTTGACATGAACCTTGTCAACGCGCAGCAGGCGCGCCGCGTTCTGGACCGCATCGTGGGCTTCAAGCTCTCGCCCGTGCTCTGGCGCAAGGTCAAGCCGGCTCTCTCGGCCGGTCGCGTGCAGAGCGTAGCCGTGCGTCTCATTGTCGAGCGCGAGCGCGAGATAAAAGACTTCCGCAGCGAAACTTACTATCGCGTGAACGGCATATTCGCACTGACCAATCCTGACGGCTCCGCAACCGAGGTCAAAGCCGAACTGTCCACACGGTTCAAGACCCACGAAGAGGTGACGGCATTCCTCGAAAGATGTAAAGACGCCACGTTCACCATCGACTCCATAACGAAGAAACCGCTCCGCCGCACGCCCGCTCCGCCGTTCACAACGTCTACGCTGCAGCAGGAAGCCGCCCGGAAGCTGGGATTCACCGTTAGCCAGACAATGATGGTCGCACAGCATCTTTATGAAAGCGGACGGATTACATACATGCGTACGGACTCGGTCAATCTCTCTTCACTGTGTCTCGCGGCGTCGAAAGAAGAGATTGTCGGCACGTGGGGTGAGCAATACAGCCGGACGCGACAGTATCAGACCAACTCGAAAGGAGCGCAGGAGGCCCACGAGGCCATACGCCCTACATACATGAACGCAACCACTATAGAGGGCACGGCCCAGGAAAAGCGTCTCTATGACCTGATATGGAAGCGCACTGCCGCAAGCCAGATGGCAGACGCGGAGATAGAGAAGACGACGGTCGTCATAGGGATAAACGGAGGGACCGCCTCCGTTCCTTCAAATGGAGATGAGGGAGGCCACACCTTCCTCGCTACCGGCGAAGTTGTCACCTTCGACGGCTTCCTGAAAGTCTACCGCGAGTCTGACGGCGACGACGACCAGACGTCGGATGACGATTCCGCACGCCTGTTGCCGCCCATGCACAAGGGGCAGGAGCTGACCCGGCGTGAGATAACGGCCACAGAACGTTACAGTCAGGGACCGTCACGATATACCGAGGCCAGCCTCGTTCACAAACTTGAGGAACTGGGAATCGGACGTCCCTCAACCTATGCCCCGACAATCAGCACGATACAGCAGCGCGACTATGTCCACAAGGGCGACCGGAAAGGCGAGGAACGCGAATATACCGTCGATACGCTCAAGGGAAAATTGATAACCCAGAAGGTTCGTCACGAGATGGCCGGTAGCGACAAGGGCAAACTTCTGCCGACGGACATCGGAATCGTGGTCAATGACTTCCTGATGAAGTATTTCCCCGGCATAATGGACTACAACTTCACGGCGAAAGTGGAACACCGTTTCGATGAAATAGCCGAAGGCGGAGAGAAATGGACCGACATGATGAAAGACTTCTACCGCGACTTCGGACCCACCGTAGAGAAAACCATCAACACCCGTTCGGAACACAAGGCCGGTGAGCGTCAGCTCGGCAACGAGCCCGGCAGCGGACGCCCCGTCTTCGTGAAGATAGGCCGCTATGGTCCTGTTGTTCAGATAGGCTCGGCTGACGAGGAGGAAAAACCGCGTTTCGCACAGCTACCCTCGGACAAGAGCATGGAGACAATCACGCTGGAGGAGGCCCTCGAACTGTTCCGGCTTCCACGCGAGATCGGCGAATATGAAGGCACGAAAGTCGTAATAGGTGCCGGCCGCTTCGGACCCTACGTGCTCCACAACCGCAAGTATGTCTCGCTCCCCAAGGGCGAAGACCCCATGACGGTAACGCTCGAAACGGCCGTCGGACTGATAGAGAAGAAACGTCAGCAGGAGGACCAGCGCCACATAAAGGTGTTCGACGAAGACCCCGGAATGGAAGTGCTCAACGGCCGCTATGGCCCCTACATCGCATACGGCGGAAAGAACTATCGTCTGCCGAAAAACATGCATGAGCGTGCGGCCGAGCTGACATTTGAAGAGTGCATGGAAATCGTCAAGGCCGCACCGGTAAAGAAGAAATAAGAACTCCGGAAGTTCCTTCCGACAACTTCTCCAATGACATGCAGAGAATAATCATCGTAGGCTATATGGGCGCCGGAAAAACCACTGTCGGCAAGGCGCTGGCCAGGGAACTGGGACTCCAGTTCTATGATTTGGACTGGTATATAGAAAGCCGCCAGCACAAGACCGTGCCGCAGATATTCGCCGAGAAAGGCGAGGACGGCTTCCGGAAAATTGAATACAACATGCTTCATGAGGTGGCGGAGTTTGAAGACGTGGTCATCAGCTGTGGTGGCGGAACACCGTGCTTCTTCGACAATATGGACTATATGAACGCTCAGGGCGACGTGGTCTATCTCAAGGCCGATGCCGACGTGCTCTACCGCCATCTGCTTGTGGGCAAGACGGAACGCCCGTTGCTGAAAGGCAAGTCGAAGGAAGAACTCGTCGCGTTCATAAAAGAACAGCTGGAACGGCGCGAACCGTTCTACGCCAAAGCCCGCCACACGCTGGACGTGAGCCTGATGGACAACTACGAAAAGATAAAAATCTCTGTGGAAAGACTCCGGGAACTACTTGACATATGATTTCAGGAGGCAGAAGAACCGCCCGGCGGTCATGCTACGGCAGGGCCGTGCGGCTTTTCTTCCTCTTTCTATTCCTATTCCTAATCATCTAAATCCTTCAACTCCCTTAAAAAAAAAGAAAGACTGAATGAAAAAGTGGACTATCGAAGACTCGAAGGAGCTCTACAACATCAACGGTTGGGGCACTTCCTACTTTGGCATCAACGACAGCGGCGATGTCTATGTCACACCATGCAAGGACGAAACGCAGATTGACCTGCGCGAAGTTATGGACGAGCTGGCGCTGCGTGATGTCACGAGCCCCGTGCTGCTGCGCTTCCCCGATATCCTCGACAATCGCATAGAAAAGACAAACTGCTGTTTCAAACGTGCGGCGGAGGAGTACGGCTATAAGGCCGAGCACTTCATAATCTACCCCATAAAAGCCAACCAGATGCAGCCCGTAGTGGAAGAAATAATCTCCCACGGACGCAAGTTCAACCTCGGACTGGAGGCAGGCTCGAAGCCGGAGCTTCACGCCGTAATAGCCGTACAGTGTCAGAGCGACTCCATCATTGTCTGCAACGGCTACAAGGACCAAAGCTACATAGAGCTGGCTCTGCTGGCGCAGAAGATGGGAAAGCGCATCTTCATCGTCGTAGAGAAGCTCAACGAACTGGAAATAATAGCCCGGGTGGCCAAGAAACTCAACGTCACTCCAAATCTCGGAATCCGTATCAAACTTGCAGCCTCCGGAAGCGGAAAATGGGAGGAGAGCGGCGGAGACGCAAGCAAATTCGGACTCAACAGCAGTGAACTGCTCGAAGCGCTCGACATGCTCGAACGCAAGGGAATGCGCGACTGTCTGAGACTGATCCATTTCCATATAGGCAGCCAGATAACCAATATACGTCGCATACAGGCCGCTCTGCGGGAGGCCGCACAGTTCTACACACAACTGCACAAGATGGGTTATAACGTCGATTTCGTGGACTGCGGCGGCGGACTCGGTGTCGACTATGACGGCACGCGCTCGCCCAGCAGCGAAAGCTCCGTCAACTATTCCATACAGGAATATGGCAATGACTGTATATACACCTTCGTGGACGCTGCCGACAAGAACGGACTGCCCCATCCGAATATCATAACCGAAAGCGGACGCTCGCTGACTGCCCACCACTCTGTGCTGGTCATCGACGTGCTGGAAACGGCCGCCGTGCCGCAGATGGCGGAGGAGTTTGAGCCGTCGGCCGACAGCCACCAGCTGGTCAAGGACCTTTATGATATATGGGACAACCTGAACCCGCGTACCATGCTGGAGGACTGGCACGACGCGCAGCAGATACGCGAGGAGGCGCTCGACCTGTTCAGTCACGGCATCGTAGACCTGCGGACGAGAGCCGAGATAGAGAGCATGTACTGGAGCGTCTGCCGCGAGATAAACATCCTCGCGAAGCATCTCAAGCACACTCCGGAAGAACTGATGAGCCTCGACAAACTCCTTGCGGACAAGTATTTCTGTAATTTCTCGCTCTTCCAGTCGCTTCCCGACTCGTGGGCCATAGACCAGCTGTTCCCCATCATGCCCATCCAGAGGCTCGGCGAACGCCCCACGCGCAATGCTACGCTGCAGGACATCACGTGCGACAGCGACGGCAAGATAGCCAATTTCGTGACCAACCGCAACAATTCGCATGTCCTGCCGGTCCACACGTTGCGCAAGAACGAGCCTTACTATCTCGGCGTATTCCTCGTCGGAGCCTATCAGGAGATACTTGGCGACATGCACAATCTCTTCGGCGACACCAACGCCGTTCACATCAGCGTTCAGGACGGCCACTATCATATAGACCAGATTATCGACGGTGAGACCGTGGCCGAGGTGCTCGACTATGTTCAGTATGACCCGAAGAAGCTGGTGCGCCAGCTTGAGGTGTGGGTTGCGAAGAGCGTCAAGCAGGGCAAGATAACGCTCGAGGAAGGCAAGGAGTTCCTCAGCAACTACCGTTCAGGACTCTACGGATATACATATCTGGAATGAACGGAGTGGATGTAAAAACAGCAAAAGGAACCATTGTCCTCATGTGAACACATTCCGATACATAGTCAATCTTATGAAAACGTGAAGTCCGCAAAGGCGCAAAGATATGTTTACGACGGAACGAACAGAACCGGAACAATAAATCTTCGCGCCTTTGCGGACTTCGCGTTTCAATATATGAACCGGTCATCAGGACCTATCCAATAATAATAAAAAAAACAATATACCTTCAGATTATGTCAGACAACATATCAATCATGCCGGATGCGGCAAAACATGACAAACAACCGATAACGGTCGTCAAAGTGGGCGGCGCAGTCGTCGAGGATGAGGCGCAGCTGACACAGTTGCTGGCCGATTTCAGTGCCATAGAGGGACGCAAGGTGCTCGTCCACGGCGGCGGACGCCGGGCCACCCAGGTTGCCTCGCGGCTCGGAATAGAGAGCCGTATGGTCGGCGGCCGGCGCATTACGGACCGTGACATGCTCGAAGTAGTGACCATGGTCTACGGCGGACTGGTCAACAAGAACATTGTGGCGCGGCTTCAGTCTGTTGGCGTCTGTGCCCTCGGACTCACCGGAGCCGATATGGACGTCATCCGCAGCCACCGCCGTCCGCTGAAAGACGGTGTCGATTTCGGCTTTGTGGGCGACGTGGAAAAGGCCGACGGAGAGGCTCTCTCGAGGCTGATAGAAGCCGGGGTGACGCCCGTGATGGCTCCGCTGACGCACGACGGCAATGGCAATATGCTCAACACAAACGCCGACACAATAGCTGCGGAGACGGCAAAATCACTCGCGCCGTATTATGACGTGACGCTGATATACAGCTTCGAGAAGCCCGGCGTGATGGCCGATCCCGACGATGACTCCACCCTGATTCCGGAGATAACCCATGACTCTTTCCTGCGCCTGCGCTCGGAAGGTGTAGTCAGCGGCGGCATGCTTCCCAAGATAGAGAACGCCCTGGCCGCCATTGATGCCGGAGTGGCACGTGTCATCATCACCAAAGCCACCGCCATCGACGGAAAACACGGCACCGTGATACGGTAACAATAACAAAAAAGCTGCAAACGCGAAGTTTGCAGCTTTTTCGTGGGCCATCTAGGGCTTGAACCTAGGACCTCCAGATTATGAGTCTGTTGCTCTAACCAACTGAGCTAAAAGCCCGGTGAAATCAGCGTAAGGGTCTGAATTCGGTTGCAAAGTTACATTAAATTAATGAAACGGCCAAATATTTGGGCTAAATATTTTTAGCCGCAAGGCGAGAACATAGTGTAGGGAAAGCCGTGATGGTGTGAGGAAAGGCAATGACGACGGTCATGGCTGGCTGAGAAGACTGCCGGGGTGTTGAATGTTTGCAAAAAGAAACTAAATAAATCATGCGGAACAACGGCATATAGCCTTTTTTATTTACCTTTGTAACCTGTTCTACAGATGTTTCGTAATGGATAATACATCAAACTATCATGACCCGACAGCGTCAGGGCTGAACTCTGCACAGGTGGAGGAGAGCCGGCGACTTCACGGTTTGAACATGCTCACACCGCCTGAGCGTACGCCGATGTGGCGTTTGTATATTGAGAAGTATAATGATCCGATAATCAAGATATTGCTTGTTGCGGCCGTCGTGTCGCTGGTTCTTGCCTTTATCGAGGGTGAGTTTGCAGAATCAATAGGTATTTTTCTGGCTGTTTTCCTTGCCACAACCGTCGGCTTCTATTTTGAGCGTGACGCCGCCCGGCGTTTCAATGTCCTGACGGCCATGAACGAAGAACAGCCCGTGAAGGTTGTCCGTGAGGGCCGTGTGATGGAGATTCCGCGGCGTGATGTTGTTGTCGGCGATATTGTAGTGCTGGAGACAGGCGACGAAATTCCGGCCGACGGACAGCTTATCGAGGCAGTCGGTATTGAAACGGACGAGTCAGCCCTGACCGGTGAGCCTATGGCAAGGAAACGGGTTGTCGGCGAAGACGGCGAGCGTGATGGCGAAGCCACCTACCCGGAGGATGTTATGCTGCGTTCGACCATGGTCATGGGCGGTACGGGACGTATGCGGGTGACCGCCGTCGGCGATGCGACCGAGATTGGTCGTGTGGCCGGCAAGTCTACGGAGATGACCGGCGTGAAAACTCCGCTGAGCGGGCAGCTTGACCGTTTGGCCGCTATGATAAGCAAAGTGGGTACGGGCGTGGCCGTGACGGCGTTTGTCGTCTTTCTCGGTCATGACATTCTGACCCGGCCTTTGTGGCACACGGACAATTATATAGAGATGGCCTCAACCGTGCTCCGTTACTTCATGATGGCTGTGACGCTAATAGTCATGGCTGTTCCGGAGGGGCTTCCGATGGCCGTTACGCTGGCTTTGGCGCTCAACATGCGCCGGATGTTGAAAACAAACAATCTTGTGCGCAGGCTGCACGCCTGTGAGACGATGGGGGCCGTAACCGTGATATGTACGGACAAGACCGGAACGCTTACGCAGAACAGGATGACCGTGAGGGAAATTGAATATTCCCGGCCGTCAGACCTTCTTCCATCACAGGCTCTCCACGCTTCTCTTCCGCATTATGGGGAACCGGAGGAGCTTCTCCTGACTCACTTTGCCCTCAATACTACGGCTGAGCTGGACGGTGACAGCGGTATCGGCAATCCCACGGAAGTGGCTTTGTTGCGCCATCTGGTCATCAGGGGAATTGATTACACGTTGGTGCGCTCTGCCGCTGGAATCGTGGAACGTGTTCCGTTCTCGACGGAGCGGAAGTATATGGCTACTTTGTGTGACACGGCAGAAGGGAGAATCCTTTTTGTCAAGGGGGCGCCGGAGATTGTCATGGCCTGCTGTGACATGCCGGACACGGTCCGTCGCCAGATGGAGAGTGTTCTGGCCGGATGGCAATCCCAGGCTATGCGTACTCTGGCTTTCGCCTGCAAGGCGGCTGACACAGCAGATGTCGCCCATCTCACGCTTCAGGCCGTGGCAGCTATCAGTGATCCGTTGCGTCCGGAAGTGCCGGCGGCAGTGAGCAGTTGTCGTGCTGCCGGTATTGACGTTAAAATCGTGACAGGCGACACGACGGCCACGGCGATGGAGATTGCACGGCAGATAGGTGTCGTCGGAACAGACATTCAAGAATCTGGAGAAGAAACTCTAAATAAGGATAAGGCAGCCTTGCACGAAGCGGAGGAGTCGTCTTCGTCATCCACGGAGGCTTCCATCACAGGGCCGGAGTTTGCCGCTCTCAGCGACGAGGAGGCTTTCAGACGCATTGGCGGACTGAAAGTGATGAGCCGTGCCCGTCCTGCCGACAAGCAGAGGCTGGTCAATCTGCTCCAGCAGAGGGGTGAGGTGGTGGCCGTGACCGGCGACGGAACCAACGACGCGCCGGCTCTCAATCATGCCCACGTCGGTCTTTCGCTCGGTTCGGGCACAAGCGTGGCAAAGAACGCGAGCGACATGACGCTCATGGACGATTCCTTCAACAGTATTGTCAGGGCCGTACGCTGGGGGCGCTCGCTCTACAGGAACATACAGCGGTTCATATTTTTTCAGCTTGTTGTCAACGTGACGGCGTTGTTGCTTGTGTTGGGAGGTTCTTTCATCGGAACGGAGCTGCCGCTCACTATAACCCAGATGCTCTGGGTCAACCTCATCATGGATACCTTTGCGGCCATGGCTCTGGCCTCGTTGCCTCCCGAAGACGACGTTATGAACGAGGCTCCGCGCAGTCGTGACGCTTTTATCATCACGTGGAATTCCGGCAAGGCGATAGCTGCCATCGGCCTGTTGTTCTTCGCAGTGATGCTCGCCATGCTCTATTATTTCGAGCATGTGGCCGGCATATCGGCCGAGGAACTCACGATATTCTTCACTGTCTTCGTAATGCTCCAGTGGTGGAATCTCCTGAATGCCAAAACGCTGGGAACCACGAAGTCGGCCATTGCCGGACTGACGGCCGACAGGGGTCTTGTTCTTGTGCTGGCAGTCATCCTTGCCGGGCAGTGGCTGATAGTGACATTTGGCGGTGAGATGTTCCGCACGGTGCCCCTTTCCGCCTCCACCTGGGGACTGATTGTGCTCGCGACATCGCCCATACTCATTGTAGGCGAACTGTTGAGGCTTGTCCGTAGAGGAATGGGAAATACTTCAAAAGAGAACACAGAAGAGTAATGGATATAATAACATTAGACGAAGGAAAATCAGAAGCCGTGGCCTGTGTGGCGACAATCGGCTTCTTTGACGGAGTCCACTGCGGCCACCGCCATCTGATACGGCAGGTAACGGAAGAGGCCGCCCGGCGTTCGCTGCCATCGCTTGTGGTCACTTTCGACCGCCATCCGCGTCAGGTGCTTGACTCTGAATATTGCCCCCGGATGCTTACAACTTTCACAGAACGTATTCAACTGCTTTCACAGACAGATGTCGACAGGTGTGTGGTTCTTCCGTTCAATCGCCGCATGGCGTCCTTGACGGCCCGCGACTTCATGAGTGAGGTTCTTTTGAAACGGCTTGGTGTCAAAGTGCTTGTCACAGGATATGACAGCCGTTTCGGATCCGGACGCAGTGACGGTTTCGACGATTATGTTGGCTACGGGAAAGACATGGGCATGGAAGTCTTGCGTGGCGAGCCTCTGGTGGTTGGCGGTGTCGGTGTCAGCTCGTCGGTAATCCGCTCCTTGCTATGCGAGGGAGAGGTAACCATGGCAGCCCGCTGTCTCGGCTATCCGTATATGCTGGCCGGCACGGTGGTTGCCGGTGAGCGTATAGGTAGGCGTCTCGGTTTCCCGACCGCAAATATCCTTCCTGATGACGAGTCACAGCTGATACCGGCTTCAGGTGTCTATGCCGTGAAGGTAAGTCTGCCATCGGCCGGTCGGCAGCTTGGCGGTATGATGAACATCGGCATGCGTCCTACGTTTGGAGGAGAGAGAATGACGCTGGAGGTGCATGTATTCGGTTTCAGCGGCGATATATACGGTCAGCGTATGGCAGTATCGTTTGTCAGTCGTCTGCGCGGTGAGTGTAAATTCCGAAGTGGTGAGGAGCTGGCCGCCCGGCTGGCAGAGGATGAAGCCGCAGCGAGGGCGGTATTGGGCTCCGTTACCGGCAATGGCTGATTTCATGGTATCCGGCCTGTCGGTGTCCGGAGGAACGATACTAAAGTATAAGATACGGAAATGGAACGAATCAAGAACGAAATAAGAAACAAAAGATAAAGAAAATGAAGAATGCCTTAGTTTTTCTGTTGGTTTTCGCCGCCATCCAGATTGGCTGTTCGGCCGGTGTGAAAGTCCTGTGGCCATACGTTACGGATACGCCTGACATGACTCCGATGATGCTTGTCGTGATGTCGGCCCTGAGCAGTATTGTTGCCGCTGCCGTGTTTGTGACAGCCCGCTGGTCAGTTCTGTCGCGCAGCTATGTCCGTTCGCGTCAGTGGCTCGTCCTTATGTGGGCCGGCGTGGCCGCGGCCGGTGCCATAATACCGTCGGTATGGCTTCAGGAGCAACTCCCGGAGCTTCCCAACTGGGCGGAGGGACAGTTCGACATGATTCTGCGTGACCGCTGGGGCTATGTGGCTGTGGGTCTGCTGGCACCGCTGGTGGAGGAAATGGTTTTCCGCGGAGCCATACTGCGTTCGTTGTTGTCTGCGGTGTCTCGTCCGTGGATTGCTGTGGTTCTGTCGGCTGTGTTGTTTGCCGTTGTTCACGCCAATCCGGCCCAGATACCCCATGCCATGCTTGTGGGACTGCTGCTGGGATGGATGTATATGCGTACGGACAGCATCGTGCCGGGTGTGGCCTACCATTGGGTGAACAACTCTATTGCATACGTAATGTATAATGTCATGCCGAATCCGGAAGCCACGCTTTCTGATTTGTTCGGAGGTGACACACGGCGTGTTCTGATGGCCGTAGGATTCTCGTTCCTGATATTTCTGCCTGCTCTGTTTCAGCTGAACCTCAGGATGAGAAAGGCCGAAGCTACCGAAACGTCTACGGTTCAGTAATGATTGTCAGACTTCTCAATCCTAACACCTAACATAAAGAAGATTATGGATATCCATCCGTTAGAGAAATTCAAATACTGTCCGAAGTGCGGAAGTAAGCACTTTGATGTGAACAACGAGAAAAGCCGTAAATGCGATAATTGCGGCTTCGTGTACTATCAGAATCCGAGTGCGGCGACGGCTGCATTCATCCTGAACGAACGAGGCGAACTGCTCGTAGAGCGTCGCGGCAAGGAACCGGCCAAGGGAATGCTCGACCTGCCGGGCGGGTTTGTCGATAATGACGAGACAGCCGAGGAGGGCATCGCACGTGAAGTGTTGGAAGAGACCGGACTGGAGGTCGTTTCAACAGACTATCTTTTCAGTCTGCCGAACATCTACATCTATTCCGGCATGGAGCTTCACACGCTCGATATGTTTTTTGCCTGTACAGTGGCTGAGGGCTGTCAGCCTGTGGCCGCCGATGATGCCGCCGAATGTTTCTGGCTGCCGATAGGGGATATACACACCGAACAGTTCGGTCTGCGTTCCATACGTCATGCCATGAGAAAGTTTCTTGAGGAACATAGGCGTGTTAAATAGATGAGGTAAGAGTTGTGGTATGGGAGTTGTGATTATTCCTGTTATGTAGTAAACGGATGTCCGGTTATTCTTGTAATCCGGCAATGGAAGATAATCACAGCTCTCATACCATAACTCTTACCTTTTAACTTTCAATCGTTTGTTCTGTTAGTCGCTTGCGGATATCCTCCAGAATTGCAGTCAGTTCTGCCACAGTCTCTGCCCGAAGCATGGCAATGCGTGTCTGGCGGAAATCAGGAATGCCCTTGAATATAGGCGTGGCGGCCAGGTGGCGGCGTGTGTGAAGAATACCACGGTATTCGTCAATACGCTCGACGTTGATGTTAAGCATCTCGATGAGGATGTCAATCTTGTCGGAGAGAGTGAGGGAAGAGGTTCTGGACGTTTCTCCGAATATCCATGGACGGCCGAATGTCGCACGTCCTATCATTACTGCATCCACGCCATAACGGTTGAAAGCCTGTTGCGCTTCTTCGGCAGAGGTGATGTCGCCGTTTCCTATAATTGGGATTTTTATGCGCGGGTTGTTCTTAATTTCACCGATGAGCGACCAGTCGGCCTGTCCGGTGTACATCTGGGCACGGGTGCGGCCGTGGATTGTCAGTGCCGCGATGCCGCAGTCCTGCAGCTGCTCGGCCAGCTCGGTGATTACGAGATGGTCACTGTCCCATCCCAGACGGGTCTTCACCGTTACGGGAAGTCGGACGGCATCCACGACACGGCGTGTGATGTCAAGCATGAGCGGAATGTTCTGAAGCATTCCGGCGCCGGCCCCTTTGCCTGCGACCTTCTTCACCGGACATCCGAAATTGAGGTCGATGAGGTCCGGTCCGGCCTGTTCGACGATGCGCGCCGCCTCAACCATGGCGTCAGTGTCGCGTCCGTAGATTTGTATTCCCACCGGCCGCTCTTCGTCACTGATTGTCAGTTTGTTTACAGTGGACTGCACCGAGCGCACCAATGCCTCGGCACTGACAAACTCCGTGTAGACCATTGCTGCCCCGAAACGCTTGCACAACATGCGGAAGCCGATGTCGGTCACGTCTTCCATCGGTGCGAGGAAGAGCGGCCGGGGGCCAAATTCGATGTTTCCTATCTTCATGTTTCTTTCTGTTGTTCTGTAGATATTATATGATGTAATGGAATTTAAGAAAGGATATGGTGATGAAATGGAAATAGCATGTCCTGCTTTTCAGGCTGCTGTCGGCCTTTATCCTCTCTTTATATCTTCCTAACTTATTATCAGATGATACATTCCGCCTGCCAAAGGCTTGATTACGCCTTTCATTTCCAGTTGGAAAAGAAGGGCAGTCACGCGGCTGACGGGAAGTCCTGTCTTGACTGTGATTATGTTTATCTGGAGGTCATTGGTGTGATTCAGAAGATCGACAATCGCCTGTTCGTCGCTGTCGAGGGCGGGGAAGAGCTGTCGCTCAATGCCCGTGGCCTTGGCCTTGCTGAGCGCGGCGTCGTCATTCCAGCCCATGGCATGGACGAAGTCTTCGGCTGAGGTAATCAGCGCGGCGCCGTTGTCACGGATGAGATTGTTGCAGCCTTCGGAATAAGGCGCACCAACCGCTCCCGGGAAGGCGAAGACGTCGCGGCCATAGCTGCGGGCTATTGACGCCGTGATGAGGCTTCCGCCTTTTGCCGCCGATTCAACGACGATGGTAGCGTCGGCCATTCCGGCGATGATGCGGTTGCGCCGGACGAAGTTGACCTTGTCGGCGTTGGTGCCGGACATGAATTCCGTGACGAGGCCGCCTTGACTGAGCATTTCCACGGCGGTGTCGCGATGGCGCGGCGGATAGAGATAGTCAAGGCCGTGGGCCAGCACTCCTACTGTCTCGTAGCCGCATCTCAGTGCCTCGCGATGAGCACAGATGTCCACGCCGTAGGCCAGTCCGCTAACAATCGTGACCTCGGGGCATATATCCCGCAGACCGTTGGTGAAGCGTCTGATGAGATCCTGGCCGTAGGCTGTGCAGTGGCGCGTCCCTACGATGCTGACCATGCGTCGGCGGTTGAGGCTTCCCGCGCCCTTGCTGTAGACAACCAACGGCGCATCGGCGCATTCAAGAAGCCGTTGGGGATAGGCCTCGTCAGCCGGTGTGAGCGCCTTTATGCCGTGTTTCTGCATGAAAGCGGCCTCCGTTTCGGCCCGTTTCAGCGGCTCTCCCCAGTCGCGCAGTGCTGCAATAAGCCGCGGCGTACAGCCCTCTATGACATCGCCGATGTCCGTCCGGTGTTCATATACGGCCGTGGCGCTGCCCATCTCGCGATAGAGGGTCAGCGCCGTCTGAAAGTTGAAGTTGCTTATGCGCGTCAGCGCCATTGCGTATAGAGATTCCATCTGGTCTTTGTTCTTTTGGTTGTTTGCGGAGGGTGGATTTTGTGGAGTGGGGAGGGAGATATGTTTGACACGCTATTCCCATTCCTTCCTCCACTCTCATCCCTCCAAGAAATACCTTTCCCGAAATGCCACAGCTTTTTAAGAATATGCAGTTTAAATCTAAATATGTTACACGGTTCACGTAACACTGTTACACGGTTCACGTAACAATGTTACACGGCCCGCGTTACACTGTTACACGGCTCATGTAACACCGTTACGTGAGCCGTGTAATACTGCACACGAAACGGTTGCTGTTGTCATCATATTGTCTGGCTAAATGAAGAGCCGTACTCAAACTGCATTAGTCCAGCAACGCCGCGTCGTATTCCTTGCTTGATGCCAATCGTCCGTCAACAAGACACACAACATCAATCACTCCCCGGAAGCACAGCTTGTTGTCGGAAGCGCGGAAGATGTCCTGATGGAATACATATCGCAGACCTTCTTTGCGGACGGCCAACCGTGAGATAAGCTCGTCGTCACATCTCAGCGGTGTCTTATACTGCAGGTTCATCCGTGCCACGACGGCGTCTGTGCCGCGCCGGTGCATGTCGGCAAAGCTCAGTCCGCGCTCTTTCAGGAACAGATGGCGCGTATGTTCCGCGTAGTGGAGATAGTTGGCGTTGTTCACGATGCCCTCGATGTCGCACTCATAGTCGCGCACCAGCATCCTTGTTTCAAATATATAGTCCATTCTATAACGTTTATCTTTCTGTTATATACAATCTTTCCAAGTCTTCTTCTGCATCCGGTCAGACCTCTTCCGGTGTATTGTCAATCTTTCTGCCGCGCAGATATTCATATCCGATTCTACACCGCAGACACTCGCGGCGGTCACAATATTCGTTCTTCAACTGGAGCAGCGCCTGACTGTCGCCGGCCGACCGGACCTCCAGACCACATTCCCGCCACATCCGTATGATGCGGTTGTTCTCCGGGCGAAGGCTCTCCAAAAGGTCGATGGCACATTCGCAGAGCTCTTCCCGCGATGTGTGGCGGCCATAGGCAAAGAGCACCGGCACGGCGGTATTGATGACCAGCAGGTCGAGCGAGGCCGCCGAGAGACGCTTGCTGTGGCGCGTGCTTTCGGAGCCGAACGTGTAGTGGGTCTCCCAATATGCCGTTACATGAGTGTCGAGCAGGGCGCGCACCGCTTCAATGGATCCACATTCGGTCAGCGCGGACAGTCCCATGCGGCGCCCGTGGTAGAGTTGTGCCAGCTGCGAAATACGTATGTGAGGGAAATTCTGCGGTCTCAGGCGCATGAAACGCCATCGGCGCCAGTCCATCGGCGTGAGCGAGAATTTGTGGGCCAGATACCGGTATTCGTCTCTCAGGCGGCGGAAATAACCGTCCTTCACAGCCTCCTCACGATAGCGCTCCGGTATGGATGCCTCGTCAAGCAGCCCAGCCTGGCCCATGAAGATGGCCTCAATCTGGAACAGATCGTCCCTGTGGCGGGCAACGGCGGACAGCGGTACATGGGCTGCCCATTCCTCGAAGGCATCGCCGTTGATGCCGAAACCGTAGTTGCGGGCCAGCGTTATGAAACATGCTTCTTCCCACGATCCGTCCTTCATGTCGGCCCTGCGGCGTATGTCGGCCGTTTTGCGTTCCAGACGCTCTGTCTGCAGTGCCGCCATCCATGAACTTACGGTCATTCGCTTGAGCGAGGGAACAATACGGTGGCATGGTGGAAAACGGTCTTCAGACATCAGCTCGCGGTAGTTATCGCTCACCTGCTGCGGCACGGCAATCTCCAGCTGCGGTATTGCGCGGCCGCTGCTGTCCGTCACTTCGCAGTCGGCTTTCCCCACTACATGCAGCACCACGCTGTCGTAGGCTCCGTCCTTGTCGTGGCCGTGGACTTTCCAGTGGGATGACAGGTCGTGTATCTCAACGTTTCCGACCCACAGCGTGCTTCCGATGCGGACCTTGGCGTTGAAGAAATCCGGACCCGCGTTGTGGTTGTGCAGCCCCGGGTCAATCACTTCCACCGGCTTGCCGTCCGTCGTTGCCAGCTCCGTGGCCGGCAGGAGACGGTGTTTCCATACGTAGTGCAGCAGTTGTTCCATCGTCGATATATTATAAATAAAATGACAAAGGTAATGCAACTTGTGCAGAAAACAAAGGTTTCCGTCCTGTTTTTTGCCTTTTCAGCCCATTTATATGGATTAAATTTAATATATTTGCAATCCTAAAATAACAGACAGACATGACCTTACAGAATTTCAAGACCTCTCTCCGGTTGAGACGCCTGACGTCTCTCGTGCTCATCACTTTCTTTCAGGCAATGGCCGTTCCGGTCATGCTGTGTGCCCAGAACGCTTTCACGCTGGACCTTTGGCCCTCAGGCGCTCCCGTGAAGAGCAGTGACGCGCAGGACACTGCACGTGTTTATGTCTATCTTCCGGAGGAAAAACTGGCTACGGGACAGGCCGTAGTAATCTGTCCGGGTGGCGGTTATGACCATCTGGCAATGGACCATGAAGGTCATGGATGGGCGCCGTTCCTCAATGGCCAGGGTGTTGCAGTGATTGTTCTAAAATACCGTATGCCTCACGGCAATCCCGCCGTACCGGTAGGCGACGCGGAAGAAGCCATGCGTCTTGTGCGCCGCAATGCAGCCGCGTGGCATGTGGACAAGAATAAGGTGGGCATAATGGGATTTTCGGCCGGCGGTCATCTCGCTTCGGTCATCGCCACGCGCTCGCAGGGTGAGGCCGCACCAGACTTCCAGATACTTTTCTATCCCGTCATAACAATGGATCCTGACTTCGGCCACGCCGGTTCCCACAACAATCTGTTGGGCACCCGTCCCAACAAGCGTCTGCAGCGCGAATACAGCACGGACCTGCAGGTAACCCGTGCGACACCACGTGCGCTCATTGTCCTGAGTGACGACGATCACGATGTGCTGCCGGCCAACGGCACCAACTATTATCTTGAGTGCTACCGTCATGACGTCCCGGCCTCTCTTCACGTCTATCCCACGGGCGGCCACGGATGGGGAATCCGCCAGAGTTTCCCCTATCATTTCGAGTTGATGCTTGAATTGAAAGCTTGGCTGAAGCAGTGACCTTATAAATGAGGCCGGGCAATCATTCTAAACATTCAAGATGGAAGATGTCGCACTTCTATCTTGAATGTTCAAACCGGTGGCGCGGGTTTCCTTCAATCTCCATATCGTGCATTTTGTCGCGGAAAAGAGTTCCGCCGTTCGAATTTCCAATGTAGCTGATACAATTTGCGTCATAACAGGAAGCCAGCGCTGAATATACTTGCCTGACAATAGCAAGCCATTGTTAGTCCTGGACTTTGAAGCATCCGTGAGGACATGCTTCTACGCAAAGATTGCATCCACAGCAATGATAATGAAACGGTTTAGCGTGTTTGTGCCAAAGAAAACCGACTTTATGAATCGCTCTTTTCGGACAGACTTCGACGCATTTCCAACATGCTGTGCAGTTGCGCGGCGAAAATTGGGGATGTTTTTCTGACTTCTTCATACGTTTGATTATTTTGTTCCAGTTAGGATTCCTGATTCTTTATCAAAATCATTCTCCGGGACATTGACATCCCGACCTTTCCGGCCAAAGTCAAGGGCAAGATTGAATTTGATTGCAAGATATGAGCTGTTACGGCCGCTATGGGCTTTTGATGTGTATGGCGCAAGAGCAGACAGATTTCGTGTTTCCATCCAGTAGTTGCGCATAAAGGCATTGAACACTCCCAAATGTACAGACCATTTCTTACGCTTGTAGCCGACCATAATCTGGTTCATGTCTTTTTCTTCTATTATTTCCTCACCATACATTCTGTTGGCTGGACCTGACATGGTATTGGCATAGGCAAGCCAGTTGCCATAATTGAAATCAACACTTAGGCCCATACGAAAAATATTGTGACTATGCGCATAATCAATGCCGTGGCTTATGTAACGTGTCAGCACCGGTTCGGCTGCAATCGACAAATGGTCCTGCCATGGCCTGAGAGAAACCGAAACTCCGGTTGTAAGCCGTTGGAATGAACGCTGATTGAAATATGTTCTTACGAATCTGTTATTCTCAAATACCACAGATTCCATAATCGGACAATGTTCATTGCGGTATTCTATCCGCGCATCAACACTGACAATGCGATGCTCAAAAGTTGCGCTGAAAGATTGGTTGATTGTTCTGAACGGTTTCAAACCGGGGTTGCCCCGGCGTATCATACTGGTCTGGACAGGCTGTTCCACCGCGCTTATTTCCGCTGCCGACGGCATAGAATAATCCAGTGAGGCTGCATAGCGCAGAAACCATCCGGCCGCCGGCCGATAAGTGATATTCATTGAGGGTAGGGCATAAAACCTGTCAATATCGGTTCCTTCTTGTCCGAGATGATTGTATGTAGCTCTGACATTACACACCACGCCCCAGTTCCCAAATCTGTTTGAGTATTCTCCGACAATGGCTGTCTGTGATTGGTTTACGGCTATCCTGACCATGTCATCCAGATTATAGGTATTGCGGACAAATGAACTGCTGTTTGATATTCCAACATTCCATACATGACTGCCTGTATGCTGTTCATACATGGCGAGGAATCTGATTGAATATTTATAGCCATTCACTCTACTGCTCTCTTCGAAGCCGTCTTCAGAGTATAAATGAAGCATTTTTGATTTGAGATAAGAACCATTGGCATCGATGGACAGATTCCTGGTGTCAGACAGTTTGTGAAGGTAATAAATGCCAAAAGTGGGGCATGATGAGCGTTCCTCGGTGTGTTCGGTTATCTCAACCGGCGTTTCCGCATCCGAAGTCACGAGCATTGCATGGCGGTCGCCTTCTTCCTGATTAGGTACATTGTTGAAATCAAATCCAAACCGAAGATTCAACATATTGCCGCGCTGATTCATATAATTATAGTTTACCAGACTTTCCAGTCCGCTGCCGCCCACTTTTACCGGAAGGCCCGTTTCCTGTCTTATGACCGTTGCATTCGGATAATGCCATGACTCTTCGTAATCCCTGATCCACTTATCCTTCTGCTGCCCCATAAAACCGACATTGACATTCCATACTGATAGCCCATGATTGTACTGTCCGGCAAAATGGTCAATGGAAGCGTAGCGGCCGGAAGCCATGGCCCCGAATGCGTCAAGTGACACGCTGCCGCCGGTATCATGACGCAATGTGATGTAGTCAATGACTGCCGCCGCCCCGGTATATCGCACACCTGGATTGTCATGATATTCTATGCGTATGATGTCCTGAGGCCTGATTGCAGATATCTGTGATGAGGTAGATTCAACGCCGTTGATACACATAACCACACTTCCGCCTCCGACGATGGCAATCTCTTCAGTAAGCGGATTTATCGATATTCTGGCCAACTGAAGTTTGCGAAGAAGGTCGATACCATTGGACGACGCATTGATTGTCTCCTTCGGCGGACGGATCACCTTGCGGTCATTCTTGTTGATTGTGGTAGCCGCCGTAACCACTACTTCGTTGAGAAGTCTCGGCGGGATAGAGTATTCAACCGTATCACAACTTGTCGAGTCGGATAAATTCTGTTCCTGTGCGCACACGAAGGGTGCTGTGGAGCAAAAAAATGCCCACATGATGAATTGTTTAAGCATGTAGATGTTATAAATTTAATCTTGTGAAATCAGTGCGTCATAAAGTTCGTGGAAACGCTTGCGCAGATATTTGACAGCATAATGTTTTCTTGACAGCAGTGTAGCGACAGGAATACCCGTTGCAGATGAAATATCTTTTATTGGCATACAGTCAAAAACCGTCAGACAGAAGACCTCACATTGTTCCGGTGGCAATTCAGACAGTGCTATATCAAGCTCCTGCCACACAAGTTCCCGAAGAAAAACAGTGTCGGGAGCGTCTGCCGGATTGCAGAATAATGTACGGGCAATATCATCGCACGCCGTATCTTCAGTTTCTAATGAAACCTCACGCTTTTTGCGCCAGAAGTTCAACACGGCATTTCTTGCCACCCGATAGAGCCATGAGGAAATCCGTTCTATTTCCGAGCCGTCATCAACAGAGGTACGGGCGAGCTGATAGAAAACATCATGCAGAATATCCTCGGCATCCTCTCGGTTGCTGACCTGCAACCGGATATATCCAAGCAAACGCGGGGAGTACTCCGTGTATATGTCTTCTATATTGTCATTCAATGACATCATCTTCTTTTTGATGGCGATTATTGATTCTGGAATCTCTTTCGTCTCCTGAAAATGAACTCACGGCGTTCCTCGTCAGACATTTTGTGCCAATGATCATGCCAATCCCCATGATGATGGTTGATTGAATGAATCATACCAAGCAACACAAAAAGCATAATCAGGAACCCTCCGCTGAGAAGTTGACCAAGAAGGAAGAATCCTATACTTTGCCAGAATGTTATTGCTGCGAAACCACATATTGATGTGACGAGACTGTTCCATAGAGCCATTATGCCAAGTCCTGCAACAGCCGGTATAGTCACAAAGACTATCATTGCCATAAATATTTTAGCGACTTTTTTCATCTTAATTTTCATATTTGTTTATTAGAGCACTCTATCCATATAGACACATTGCTCATAAAAATATTTTAAAGAAATCAGATTTTTTTTTTTGAAGCAGAGCAATTACAACACCTCAAAGGTACAGAATTTCATTAATATCTTAAAGAGAACACTTCTTTATATGTGCTTGATGTCCCGCAATCTGAATATTAAAAGCTGTCTGAAGCGGTCACAATAAATATACAGGTCAAGTTGATATATCTGATCTGTATAAATGCCAATGTATAATAACGCAATGCTTTGCCGTTATCCAGGTTGAGGGTATCGCGGATGGCGCTCATGTCGTGTAGTATGGAGGAGTCGAGGACTCGGGCATAGCGTTCTGTCGAACACTGTAGGAGTATAGATTTCTTATCCTGATTTGAAATCGGTTTACGAACAGGCAATGATGCCATTCTTTATTTTTAGATTATCAAAACTAACAGCCTAAATTTAACATGCCCACAGGATTTTCGGATTGACCCAGGATTGGTGGATATTGAATATTCTGCACAGCCTCATAAACGCACAAAACACCGAATATCTCTGATATTCAGTGTTTTGCATCGCCTTTCGCCTTTCGGCTTTGGGCTGTGGTGCCACCAGAACCATTTTTAATGAATCATAATGGCTCGTGGTGAATGATGCTAAATGCTATAATGTTATATATAAACGCAATTAAACTGAACTGAATTTGTTTTCAGACGTTAATATTCAAGAATTATAGGTAACTTTTGAGAAGTTCACTATATTTGCAATCGGATTGGTTCGGTTTGAATTTGAACCACAACCCAATCCTGTATGTCAGACAATTAAACGAATTTGAATTATGGCAAAGACTCTCTCCAGATTCTACTTCCTCAAAAAGGACGAGAACAAGGATAAGGCAACCCTCTTCGTGAGGGGACAAGACCCCATACGCAAGATTGATGTTCAGTTCACAACGCGGCTCCGTGTGTCTGTGCCGGAGTGGAAAGTGGCTGTTTCGAGCGAGGACGCATTAGCCCGTCATCGCAAGGAGTATCCCAAACTGCATGACAAACTCGGTCGCATCGAGGTCATGCTCAAACGAGAAATGGAAGTTCCGGAATTTGACCGCGAAAAGGTCAAACAGGAAATAATGGCGATCGCTGATCCTGAGAAATCCGAGATAGTACGCCGTCAGCAAGAGGCGGAAGTTATCGCAAAGGAAAAAGAAGAACGACAACTACGGAAGAAGCGGAGAAGGCTCGCATTGCCGCAGAAGCCGAGCGGGCTAACATCTGGAATTTCCTTGACCGCTTTGTAGAGGAAATAAAATCCGGAAAACGTCTCAATGGTAACAACCGTTACACTGCGGGTAGCTGCAAGGCGTGGAGCAGTTTCCGAAAACTGTTTAACGGATTCGATCCGTGCCACAAGTTGACATGGGCAGATGTTGACCGCTCGTTGGTGACGAAATTTCTCGACTACCTTCAGAAGCTCGACTATATGGGTAGCTCGGTCAACAAGTACCTCGTATCATTTCGTGCTATGGTCGGCTACGCATACGAGGACGGACTGCACAACAACGACCGTGCATTAAGCTGCTTTTCCAAACGTAAAGTGGAGGAAAGCGACAAGGATGCTGAAATCTATCTCGCTGAGAGGGAGTTGCAGGCATTGGCTGAAATGGAGCTGACCGGATTGAAAGACCAAGTGCGAGATGTTTTCCTCGTGGGTTGCTATACCTGTCAGCGTGTCAGCGACTACAATAATATCCAGCCGGAAGATTTTACGACAACAGCGAAAGGCACACCGATTATCCGCTTTGTCCAACAAAAGACCCGCAACGAGGTAAAAATTCCAATAATGATTCCCAACCTCCAAGCCATATGTGAAAAATATAATTATCGCCTCCCCTCGGTGGTTGACCAGATTCTCAACCGCTACATCAAGGAGATACTTAAAGACCTCTCCGAAAGCGTGCCGACACTTGCGGTCAAGGTGCCGACAAAGTTCACCATGAAGCAGAAGGAAAAGGAGAAAGCCGGAGAACTGACGGTAGAGCGCAACGACAAAGGGGAAGTGATGATGCCACGCTATGATTGTGTCACCACCCATACTGCCCGGCGCAGTGGCATAACCAATATGTACCTCTCCCACAAATTCACCATCGTACAGATGATGCACGTCAGCGGTCATAAGACACAAAAGACCTTCATGGACTACATCAAACTCTCATCAGATGAAATCGCCGATGAGATAGACGCTATCGTCAACGGTGCAAAAGAAGAAGTATTCTAAAGGTCTTGATGTCTGACCTGTATCCCGACTTGTGCGTTTTGCATAAGTTAGTTCCCCAATGTAGTGGATTAAGATTTTTTCTTTTGCTCAGTCGTATGTGCAGGTTTGGTTTATCGGGCATATATATATAGCCCGAACCGAACCAAACTGGATTTTCGTCGCATCGACATACAACCAAACGGACGGGAGAAATGAACGATTGCACTATCCATATTTAGATTTGGAAGAGTCTAAACTGCTGGAAATCCAACAAAATGATTAACTTTGCAATTAGAATGACAAAGGAAGAACTTGTAGCACGGCTACGCGACATAGAATGGGACGATTTCGAGGTCAAGGCCGCGAAGTCTGATCTGCCGAAGAACATCTGGGAGACTGTCAGTGCTTTCTCAAATTGCTCCGGCGGTTGGATTGTGCTTGGTG
>CAMWVS010000010.1 GCA_947177775.1 uncultured Prevotella sp. | reverse complement strand
CCCCCCCCCCCCCCCCCCCCCCCCCCCCCCCCCCAAATTTATTTCCTTTATATTTGGCGAAGCAGGAAACTGCTACTCCCTCTTCAAAATATGCACAGCCTCTTTTGCTTAGCCATCAAGACGTTCCGTGCGTTTTGGAATGGCATACAGGTGTGATGCCGATAAGAATCCATAAGAACTGATAGCTTATATATTTACAAAACTACTGCCGCAAAAAAAATCGTTTTAGATCGTTTTTGGGGATTTTTATGCCCATTTCAGCCATTTTTCTTTCTGTTTTCCGTCCGGTCAGCGGGCTTTTTTGTGCTGAATTGTTCCCGTAAGGCCCTCCCGGCTTTTCCAGAATTAAATTTCTCCTTGTTTTTTGATTGCCGATTTTGTCCTGAAAAGTTACCGTTTTGTTCCCGTAAGGGCCTCCTTGGGTTGCAACAACGGCCTTGTTGTGATGCAACGGTGGCCCCGTTGCATCGCCGTAAAGGCCCCGTTGCAGAGCCGGGAGGGCCTTACGGCAGACCCACCGCGCCGCTGCCGTTGTTTTGTGCCAATGGTACGATTTCTATGTGGTTAAGAATGAGGTGGTTATGAAATATGTAAATATATAATCACGGTGACCCCTAATATTTGATACGCGCATGCTTGCGATATTTGCGGCCCCGGTCGATTTTTTTTGAAAAGTCCCTCTTCTCGTGGGCGTAAAAGTCAGAACTAAATTTACAAATTTGGGTGTGGTGGTTCGTCTGTATGTCCTTGTGTTGGAAAACAATCGTTTGCAAACTGTCAAAATGCAGATGAAGCACACTCATAGTAACGTTTTGAAGATTATTACAGCTTGTTTCCGAAGAACTCCGTCAGTTTACCGACAGCCAAATTAACATATTCAGGCACATAGTATGTCTTGCCTGATAGCCCGAAATAACAATTTCGTGATCAGATGGCTATTATTTTATACTTTAGTAGCTACTCGATAGCAATAGTCTCGTGGAATATTCGTAATTTTGCGCCATAAAGCTTATGGATAAACGCCTTGTTTTCACCACATCCACGGAGATTGTCCGCGTTCCTTCCGATACGGTTGTATATATTACAGCCGATGGGAACTACTCGGTCGTGACGTTGACCGATGGCGAGAGCTTTGTCCTGACCCTACAGTTAGGGCAGATAGAAAGGCGTATAACCGAGATGCTGGATAGTGATGACAATCGCTTCATACGCATCGGTAAAAGCTTGATTGTTAATCGTGATTTCATCGCTTACATAAATCCTGTACGGCAAAAAATGATTTTGTCGGACTGTCGCACTTTTCATCATGAAGTGTCGGCATCCAAGGAGGCGTTGAAAGCATTGAAAGAACTATTGGAAAAGGAGGCTACAAGATGAGTAATCAACATTGCGACATAAATGATGATGAAATTCGCATAATTTCATCCGGAGAAGTTAAGACAGGCAAGAAAAGACGTAGGATATTGCCCGTAGTTTTGTGGGTGGTTGCATCATTGTTTCTAATCATAGCATTGGGAATAATGTTTTTCTCGTCCGGAGAAATTGAGGATGAAAGAATCAACGAGGAGGTAACGGAACTATCAGCTATGAGTACAGCGACTGTAGTGAGTACCGACAAAGCAAAGACACCGGCTTTTACCATTAAGACAGATACTGTCGTAAACGGAATAGGACTAAGTATCCTCACGCCCCATAACGCTACCCCTGTACTTGAAATAGGTGACGAGTGCATTAATGACTCAACAATAGTATTGATAGCTCAGGCTGCTGATGTGCGGGGTGACAATGGTGGTATTGTCGGTTCATTTGTTGTTAATGGTGAACTTATGAGCAAGGGCGAAGCTAAGGCCGGCTTTTGCTCGATTATCAACGGATATGTGACAGTTGGAGTTGCCGACGTCACACCTATGTTTGAACAAGCATTGAACTCCAACGGATATTTCTTCCGGCAGTATCCTCTTGTCGTAGGAGGGCATATAGTTGAGAATAAACCCAAAGGGAAGTCGGTACGAAAGGCATTGGTCGAATTGAATGGGAAAATCAGCGTGGTAGTCAGTCGTGAGAAGTTGACATTTCATGACTTTTCCCAAGTACTGACAGATGTGGGGGTCAGCAATGCCATATATCTTGTAGGAGGAGATGCCTATGGAAGATTTGTGGATGCGGGAGGTGCTTCATTTACCTTTGGTCACGAATGGGATAAAGATATAGACAGTGTGAATTACATAGTATGGCGGTGAGATTAAATCCGTTTCATACACTCACAGCGACATTTCATACAACGCCCGGCAATTCATTTTGTCGGGCGATTTTTTTGCCCGAAATTTGCATCATAAATCTGACTGAACATGAAGTATCTGATTCCATTTATGACAATCCTTTCAATGATTGTCGCATCATGCTCCGGGACTCTGCCACCGCAGGTTCACGAGGGGGTAAATTCTGTGTATTATTGGAAAACTGTTTTTCATCTTGACAGTGCTGATATTGCTTTTATAAAGAAACATGACATAGGACGGATATATCTTCGTATGTTTGATGTGTCAGAAGCCACATATGCCACTGCTATAGATGAAAAAACAGTTCCGAATGCTTCGGTCAGGATTGATTATCCGGATAATTATCTTTTGGAAGATTCTCTCAGCGACAAGGAATTTGTCCCGGTTGTCTATGTCACACTGAATGCACTGAAGGCTATGAAAGGGCATGAGGGGGTACTCGCACGAAATATTGTGACGCGCGTCAGAAATATGTGCGAGTATAATAGCATTCCCAATGTCAATGAATTACAACTGGATTGCGATTGGACGCAATCCACAGAGAAATCATACTTTGCACTTTGCGATTCCGTAAAACATGGTATTGCATACCTGCAATTACCCTGGCGACTGAGTTCAACCATAAGGTTGCATCAATTATCAGGCAATGTTCCGCCTGTTGACAATGGCGTATTGATGGTCTATAATACGGGAAGTTTCAACGACCCCGATGTCGCAAACTCCATCATTGCAACAAAAGATGTGGAACCGTATCTCAAACACCTATCGGACTATCAGCTTAATCTTGATGTGGCTTACCCTGCTTATTCATGGCAACTGCTGTTTCGCAAACGAAAGTTTATCGGACTGATGAATGGACTGAACCTGACAGATACGACACAATTTACGCCTCGTGGAGGCAATGTATATGTAGCCAAACGCAACATCCCATATAATGACCGTTTGATTTTAAAGGGCGATATGGTGAGACAGGAGACCTCGGAGTTTGAGGATATCTCAAAAGTTAAGCGAATGATTGATACAAAACTTTCAAACCGAGACCATTCAAATATCTTATATCATCTTGATTTAAAGAACCTTTCAAAATATTCCGATAATGAGATCAACGAAATTTTTCAGTTTGCTGAGTAGTCTGATACTAATTGTAGTATGTTCAATCGAATCTTACGCCTGCGGACCTTATAATCCGATTATACCCACACCGGAGTTTTTCGGCTTGACTGGCCCTCATAAGAATATGTCGGAATATGAACGAGAGGAAAACCTGAGGTCATGGCAGTCCCTGACATCCGAACGTATCCCTCTGGCCGATATAGAGAAGGTGGTATATCGTGATTCCTGGAGCCGATTTTATGATTATACCGGCTATAAGCCGGCTAAAACAGACAATTTGTTTTATATTTATCTGAATAATTCATGCGATAGTGAAATAACAGATTTACTCGGTACAGCGAAGAATCTGGAGGAAAGATGGCGAGAAATACGTTCGCCGTGGTACTATCCCCGCAAACATGACGATAGCGGAGGTACCGGAGATTTTAATGATATTATCGAGCAGTGCAGGGCCTACAAAGGTGAGCGGCTGAAAGACCGCTATGCCTTGCAAGTGACGAGAGCCTTATTTGCTTCGCGTGACTATGCTTCATGTATAGAATATGCAGACTCGGCCTTTGCCGATACTCCTGACTCTAATCTGATGAAACGGATGGCTCAAAGATATGCGGCAGGATGCTGGAGCAGACTTGGTGATGTGAATCGAGCTGATTCCATTTTTGCCAAAGCCGGTGACGTTTGGTCTCTATCCGTTGAAGACCCTGTAAAATATATGGCGGAAAGAAATCCTGATGCCCCCCAATTGATAGATTATATTCGCAGCAATGCGACTAATACCATATTCATGCAGGTAATCCGACCTGTTGTCATCCAACTTTTGAAAAAAAATAAAGTGGCTTGCCGTGGTGACTGGAATTTTGTAATGGCATATATTGACAATGAATTAAATAACAACAAAACGTTGGCTCAACAATATATCCGTCAGGCATTGAGACAAAAATTCTCATCTGAGGAATTGGAAAGCCTTGCCCGCGCATATAAGATGAAACTTGATGCACGGGTCGGAGACTCGTCCAGTTTGCTCGCCGACCTCAAATGGATAGAAACCAAAACTGATGTTCTCAACCACGATGCCAAAGAATGGGTAAGACGGTGCCGGAATATAATATATGTCGATTGGGTGCCAACGTTATGGAGCATGAAAGATTATAGCACAGCGATATTACTTTGTGCATACGCTGACAACATGGAGTATCCTGCACGTAGATACCTTGTATATAGCGAGAGAGATTATTCATATTTTCCGGAACCGATGCGCAGCCAGAGTGTTACCGAAATGCGTAATAGTGAACAGAATACAGTCTTTATTGATTATGGATGTCTGTCTTTCCAACTAATGGGGAGCCTCACGTCATCACAACTTGCGTCGACCTATCACAGCATCATGACCGACAAATCACTATACAAATTCTTGCGACGCAAAGCACGAACCGATAAAGACTATTATTATGAGTTGATAGGGACACTCGCGCTTAGGGAAGAAAACTATAGTCGAGCAATAAAATACTTGTCAAAAGTCAGTGAACACTATCTTAAGACGATGAATATTGACAAAGGTGGCTATCTTTGCAGAAATCCTTTCACGCCATATCCTTCAAGATGGAACGTGTGGTCACCTTCGTACGTTGGTGCTGAGCCATGGGAAAAGGAAAGCCAAGCAATGAGCCACTCCATCAAGTCGAATCCAAAAGCAAAATTAAATTTTGCTCGCAAGATGCAGAAATATAAACGACAGATGACGTATGGCCATACGTCGGATGAAAGAGGTCTGGCCCGAATGATGTATGCAATAGGCAGATGGAACTCGTTTGAGGAATGTTGGGCGCTTACACAATATTGGCGAGGTGAATGTACCGGTGTCTTTGAGCCGAATCTACACTGGGAAGATGATTTCGCACAAAAATACTACGCCTTTTTATATGATTATGAAGAGACTGTAGGGCATGTGGTTACAGAAGAAATCTATGATAAAGAACTAAAAGCATCACTCGCCATGCTTACAACAGATGAAGCAAAAGCAAAGGCTCAGTTCACTCTGAATAATCTAAGAACTGTTGTAAAATATTACGGGGATACATCAATCGGTCAATACATAAAGACATCCTGCGACAATTGGCAATCATGGCTTTAGAATGCCACTTCGCCGCCTATTGGCGGTCGAAAATTTTGGCAAAAATAAGTGGACGACTTCATCACGAGGTCGTCCACTCTGACTATGAACCATCTTATGCTGTTATTCTTTCTTTGATGAGGCTTGTGTGGGGCGGGTGTGTCAAAATGCAGATGAAGCACATCCTCTTGCTTTCTGCCACATCCTCAATATGCTCTTCCTTGCTCATCTTGTGGGCATCGAGTTTTAAGTAGCTTGCTGAGCATCGCGATGAACAGCGATACTACATGGCAACGGCAAGCAGTATGAACATTCCGCACATCTGTCCCACGTTCTTTTTGCTATCGTCCTCCAGCCGTTGAATGGTCGGAGCTGGCTTCTGTGTCTATGAGTTTCTGAACGCCGTGTTTCTGGCGGCCCCACTGGAGATTCCATGCGACGGTGACGAAAGGCATCCTCATGTCGATGCGCATGTGCTGTTCGTTCCGGTTCCATTTGCTGAGAGACTTGGAGCCACGGTCGTATTTGCCGAAAGGCATGATGATTCCGGCTCCGAATTGCCAGTCTTTCCAGTTATATTCAAGTGAGACGATATTCAGGTCCTCTCCCCAGCTGATTTTTTCGCCCCAGAGGTCGCGCTGCGCATAAATGTATTGGGCATTGAGAACGAATCCCCAGTGGGACAGCTGAAGTGAGGCGTTTCCGCTCCATCCGTTGTGGTTGATTGTGTAGCCGGTTCCCTTCATGCGCTCCATGCGATACTGAAGATATCCGCTCACGGTGAGCCAATCGTGAACAACGTCAATCTGAGGCGAGAGAAAGAACGACAGGTTTTTGAGTCCGTCGCTGTTTTCGTAAGTCGTAATCAGTCTGTCGCCGTCCCATTCAAACAGCGGGGTGATGGCGTTGGGAGAGGTAAACGCGCGTATGCCGAACGACCCGTTGACCCGTGGCAGGTTGAATCCGTATCTGAAGGTAAGCATGTAGGAATCTGAGGTTTTCAGATTCTGATTGCCCGCTCTCCACTGAAACCCGTCAAGCTGTTGCGGAACGACGTTGGTCTCGGCCAATGACGGAGCCGACTGCCACGAAGTGAAATTGAGTCTGAAATTATGGTTCTTGTTCGGCGCGTATGTGACCGTAGCCTGAGGTCTTGCGCTCCACGAATGGTTTCCGCGATTGGACTCCCTGAACAGGAAGTCGGTGTACTGCGCCCCGATTCCGGCCGTGGCCGACCACTTGCCGAAGCGTCGGAAATATTCCGCGAAAAAATAGACTTTGTCCTGCCGCTGATGAAAAATCTCGCCGCCGAGATTTTCATATCTGGAACGGTTGCGGTTGGCCGAATAGGATGCGCCGGCCGTCAGCCTCGAGTTGTCCCAGTTCTTTATATAGTCAGTCTCGATGGCGTATGCCTGATTCCTGTCCTTGATGTTTGTATGTATGTCCGTGATGTAGGATGACTCGGACGGCAGCTGTTCAAGATAGTCGGAGAAAGTGCGGCCGAAATAGAATGAAGAGCTGAAATCCACCACAAGCATCTGCCGGCCGGCGAAATGCTGTTGGAAGTAAACGGAGACGGATGGTGTCGTTCCTTTGTTTCCATTGGCGTCTGTAAGCAGGATTTCGTCGGTTCCGTCGCTCATGGAGAGAAGACCGTTATAAACGAGTTTGTCGGTAAAGTTCTTATGCATAGAAAATTCGGCGACAAACATTGTGGTGTCCGGCTTGACATAGTTGTAGGAAGCCCACAGATTGCCCATCGTGTTGTCCATTGTTCCTCCTCTTGACGTCTCGTTGCGCGTGATGCTTTTTCCGTCGGGCCAGGTGAACGTCTCGTCGTAGTCACGGTGGCTCTTTATGTTGTCGGTCAGCTTAAAGTTTGCGCCGATTTCAAACTGTGACTTGCCGAAGTTGAATTTGGCATTGGCCATGTGGAAACCCCATGCCGTGTTCAGAGCCGGACGTGAGAACAACTGCAACGAACCGCCAAGTGTGGGATTGGCAACAATGAAATTCAAGACATAGCTGGCTCCTTCATAACGGAGTCCGGGATTGTCAATCCATTCCACTCGCTTCACCGTTTCCGGCAACAGCGTACGGACCTGCTCTATCGTGGCCTTGCGGCCGTTTATGCGCACCTGAACCGATTGGCCGGCCGACGTTATGCTTCCGAGGGCGTCGTTCACGGAGAGCGCGGGAATCATCAGATTTGAGAGCAGCTGCATGCCGTTCTTTGAATTGTCGACGGCACTTTTGGACGGGTGGTACACATCCATATCGGCTTTGCGTATCACTTTTGGAGCCTTGATGACAATTTCCTTGAGTTCCTGTTCCGGGAGAGAATCGGCTACCTCGGCCTGCGCCATGGCACCCGAGGCAATGCCGATGGCACTCAGCAGTGGGATGATTCGTCTTATGTTCATGTCTTTATACATTATAATTTATATAAAATATTTATCTACAATATTTACTATCAATCTATCCGCCCGTCAATCCTCATCACCTATCCGGCGTATCACGCGGCACGGATTTCCGACGGCGAGCGAGTGGGCCGGTATGTCGCGCGTCACAACGCTGCCCGCACCGATGACGCATCCGTCGCCGATGGTCACGCCGGGCATCACCGCCACGTTTGCGCCAATCCACACGTCGTTGCCCACGGTTATCGGCCGGGCATACTCCAGTCCGCTGTTTCGACGGGCGATGTCGAGCGGATGGCCGGCGGTGTAGAACCCGCAGTTCGGGGCGATGAAGACATTACGACCGAAAGTCACCTTTGCCCCGTCGAGTATCACGCAGTTGACGTTGGCATAGAAGTCCTCGCCAATCTCGATGTTATATCCGTAGTCGCAATAGAACGGCTGTTCTATGAGAAAACGCTCGCCCGTTCGCCCAAGCAGCCGGCGCATCAGCTCCTCACGCTTCCCGGTTTGCGACGGAGTAATCATATTATATTCATGACACAAATCCTTGCACCGCTGCCGTTCGGCAATCAGCTCACGGTTGTAGTTGGCGTCATAGAGCTCTCCGGCCTGCATCTTTTCCTTTTCAGTCTTCATGTTTTGAATTTTCCACAAAGGTAATCTTTTTTTTAGAATGTGGTGCTCTATGGACATTCTTTTTTCTTCACTAAATCATTTATTCCGTCAGTGAAAACTTTTTCCAACGACATTTTGAGTGATGTGGCAGTCAGCGTGTATGCCAGACAAGCCTCTTCTGTAAACATTGCTGCGCAAAAAACGGTGACAAATGAAAATCCCGTTTTAGAACGGCTGAGAGGCGCCGGAAGCGCAGCCGGGAGACGCCGGTTCTGCCGTAAGGGCCTCCCGGGGTTGCAGCGGAGCCCTTGCGGCATTGCAACAAGGCCGCCGTTGCAAGACAACAACGGCCCCGTCGCACCCCTGGGAGGCCCTTACGGCAGAACGAATCCTGACATTTTGGCCCGAAAAAGCGGTTTTTTGGCGTTCTGAAACTGCACAGATTCTGAAGAAAGGAGACAATCGTCTGTCTGACAGTCGCTTACGCTTGCACGCGCAAAACTCCGTTATTTGCGCCCGTCGGCAAAATATTTTCCGAAGAGGCTATTTTTGATGGTGTTTAGAGGGTATTTCCGGCGCCTTTTGTCAATCGTTTTCTGACAAGAAAACAGCTCAGCTATTGTAACATGAGGACGCATTCATTATCGTTATGGGGCTGTACCACGTTGTAGGAAAGTGCTTCAAAATCAGGTTCATGCACAATTTGATATGTCCTCGCTCAATCATCTGCCGGCAACTCATATATATATTGAAGCAACTGACCATTGGCAGTTCTTGTTATGTCGCTTTTGTTGAGATTCCCTTAAGAAAAATATTTCTTATCTTAACCGGTTCTTTATTTGAAATTTTTGTGTATCTTTGCTTTGTGTCAAAATCTTAGCCTTAACTGGTAACTATTAATGATGTAAAGACAAATCTGCGTATGACAAATAATGAAGCCTTGAAGTTGTTTGAAGGCAGTAAAGTCCGCATGGTGTGGGACGATAAGGAAGAGAAATGGTATTTCTCGATAGTTGACGTTGTGTCTGTACTAACTCAACAGTATGTTAAGAGAATGAAAAACCGTGACGAGGAATTGAAAGTCAACTGGGGTACAATTTGTATTCTGGTTCCTTTGGTCAGTGAAGACAGTAAAAGGCATAAAGAAATGACAGCAACAGCCCGAAGGCATTTTCCGCATCATTCAATCCATATCCTCTCCCAAAGCAGAACCATTCAAACAAAGGGTGGTATCTGAATGTTTTTTTGAAGTACAGAAACCGTAAGGGTAGATAGAAGGTTGTGAAAAAGAAAAGTATAAAGTGGATATATATATAATGAAACAAACTAAATATATAGCACATTCCGAAAACAGCTATGGTGAAGAGCAATCAATGAAGCAACATAGTGAGGGCGTTGCAGAATTGATGAAATCTTTTGCTTTGGCGGATGATTTTGCCGAGATATATTCGTATTGTGGCTTGCTGCATGATATTGGTAAATATAGCAATGGATTTCAAAACTATATAAGGTCAAAAGGAGAAAAGGAACCTCATGCAAAATGGGGTGCCTATATGGCTCGAATGAATAAACTTATCAACATAGCATTTTCTGTGATTGGACATCATGCAGGACTTCCAAATAGAGATGCTATGTTCGAGACATTGGAACAATGTGCGAAAGATGAAAACATGTGGAATCAGATTCAACAGGCTCTGAAAGAAGATGATTTCAATATACCAATATGTGACAACGGTTCATTTAACAAAATAGGAGATGTTTTTCAAAAAGAACTATTCATACGATTGATTTATAGTGCACTTGTTGATGCAGATAGTCTTGATGCGGAACGACATTTCCAAAAAGAACAGTCTGATGCACGTTCATGCAAAATTCTTGATGTGGATGCACTCTTGGCAGCCTTGAACAATCGGTTCGATTCTTTCAAACAAGTTACTCCTCTGAACGAGTTAAGGACAGAAGTAAGGCTTTATGCCCAAAGTCTTTCAAATGCAGATCAAGGGTGTTTTTCCATGACATTGCCAACAGGAATGGGAAAAACTTTGACCAGTCTAAACTGGGCTCTCCATCATGCTAAAGCACATTCAAATATCAACCGAATAGTGATTGTGCTGCCGTTCATCAGCATCATTGATCAGACTGCGAATGAGCTTAAGACAATATTCAAGGATTATGATGTAATACTTGAACATCATTCAAATGTAATCTATGAAGGAGCCAACGAAGAAGAAAGCTATTGGAAAGATTCCAAAGAATTGGCGACAGAAAATTGGGATTATCCCATAGTAATCACAACTGCGGTTCAATTTTTTGAGTCTCTATTCTCTAATCAACGTTCCCTATGTCGCAAGTTACACAATCTACAAGATTCAATTGTAATATTTGACGAGATTCAAACATTACCGGTGAATCTTGCAGAATGTACAATGAAGATGTTGAATGACATGTTGCATCTTTGCCGATGTAGCTTTTTGTTTTGTACAGCCACGCAGCCAAATTTTCAGACAAGAAAGGATTTCTGTGGGATAGACCAAATTACACCGCTTGTCGAGAATCCTGCATCTATCTTTGCTTCCACTAAACGCGTAAAGTACATCTCCGTTGATGATTACAAAGCCCAATCGTTCGAAAGCATTGCTGATTGTGTAGTGGGACAAAACGATTCTGTACTCATTGTATGTAATACAAAGAAAAAAGCAATGACACTGTTTGACAAGTTGAAAGAAAAGAGTGAAATACCTGTTCTTCATCTTTCAACCAATATGTGTCAAATACATAGAATGGAGGTTATCAATAAAGTTAGGCAAAAATTGAAGGACGGGGAAAAACTTATCCTTTGTTCAACGCAGCTTATAGAGGCTGGTGTTGATATTGATTTTCCTGTGGTGTTCAGAGAATTGGCACCTTTAGAGGCAATTATCCAATCGGCAGGCCGTTGCAATAGAGAGGGAAAGTTGAAGGAAGGTAAAGTCTATCTGTTCCAGTTAGAGGATCAAGGCCAGCCCTCACGTGACTATGAGACATTTGCAAAATTTGCCCGGTTATGTTATCAAGGCAATGAGGACATGTTGTCTGATGCGGATTTCTATACGAACTATTATACAAATATCATAGCGAATTATTCATCAGAGGACAATGTGACTCCAAAGCGCGAAAAGCTGAGGTTTCAGGATGTGGCAGATATATATCGCATTATAAATAATAAAACGACATCATTATTCATTTATCGGTATGATAAAGAAAGCCGAAGTCTCTACAACACAATAAAAGATAAAGAATATCTTAGTAGAAAAGATTATCAGAAGATTGCTCAGTATAGTGTTCAAGTTTATGAATGGTTTACGAAAGCTAATGCAGACAAAATTGGTGAAACTTTAAATGGTATAAAAATTTGGTTCGGAGCATATTCTAAAGAAATAGGATTAAGTAACGAAGATGAAATTTTCTATATATGATTGATACGAATATTGTAAAACTAAGGGTGAAAGGTGATTATGCCTGTTTTACTCAGCCTGCTCTGAAAGTGGAGCGAATGACTTATCCATGTATGACTCCTTCTGCTGCAAGGGGCGTTCTGGAGTGTATCCTATGGAAGCCTGAATTTCAATGGGTGGTAAAGAGCATCAAGATATTGAAGCCCATAGCTTTCTCTTCTTTTAAAAGGAATGAACTTAGTGGTATACAATGTGGTGCTCCCATTGACATAACGGCAATAGACGCTAAAGGTTCGCCGAAAAATCGAGCACAAAGAAACAGTGTTGTCCTTCGTGATGTTGAATACATTATTGAAGCTGCTATCTATATGTCCGAAGAAAATATTCGGAAGGTGAAGAACAGAGATAAAAGTGAAGGCAGAAAGCCTTGTGAGCCAATAGTGAAATATCGCGATATGTTCTTGCGGCGTTTAAAGAAAGGGCAATGTTGGCATCAGCCTTATCTTGGAACTCGGGAATTCTCATGTGATTTCTTCCCCGTAACTCAAGACGATGAAAACCGGGCAAATGAGTTGAATCTGACATATCCAATAGGTAGCATGTTGTTCGATATCTGGTATGATAAGGACCATAAGGCAAAACCAATCTATATGCATAATGCAGTCGTACGTAATAGTACATTGATATGTCCTGACGAACTCAATGAACAAATGCTTTCAACATCTCATTTACGTGCAAAACAGGATGATTTTGTAAACAGCATATTGTTCGAATTTAATAAAAAGGAGGAATGAGTATGTTTGTGGAATTAGTTGAGCTTGGGAAGAGAGTCCGAAAAGGACATGATGCATTGAAAGAAGAGAAATGTAGCTTGGATATTGTTATAGATAAAGAAGGTAGCTTTATTGATCTCATACCCTGTAATGTCACAGTTGAAGCGGAAAGTCTGACATCTAAAAAGGGTAAAGCAAGATTACTGCTTGATAAACCTGAAGAAACTTTAGGGTTTGATGAGGACAAGCATGAAAAGTATCTAACAAAACTGGCGGCATATAAAGAAGTTAAAGAACTCTCTCCTGTTTTTTCTTTTTACAATAAGCCAGAAGAGGTTGAAAAAGCTCGGACAGTATTTTCAAAATTGCCTCCAGCTAAGCAAAAGGGCAACTTGACTTTTATGGTCGGTTCAGAGCGTCTATTATCTCATGATAATGTTAAAAACACAATAAAGAAAAAATACGAAGATGCCTTAAGCTCTAAAAAACAAGAACATCTCTTGTGCGCTGTTTGTGGAACGGACACCTATCCAATTCTTGATGAGCCACATGGATCGGTTAAGCTACCCAAAGGACAAACAGCTGGTAGCATGTTGGTTTCATACAATACGAATGCCTTTGAATCGTACAATTTCAAGGGGAATTTGAATTCTGGAATATGTACTAATTGCGCAAGAAATTATATTGAAGGTCTGACCTATCTTACTAAGGCTGAATGGCTAATAAATGACAAAGGAAAGAAATATAAGAAATATGACCATGCATTTGAATTAAGCGATGATACATTGGTTGTCTTTTGGACGAAAGAACAAGATAATGACATTGATCCTCTTTCAGATTATTACCAACCTACAGAGGAAAGAGTCAAACAACTCTTCAACTCAATAGCAACAGGAGATCATAAAAGAGTTGATACCGATGTGGAAAACTTTTTCTATTGTTGTACAATATCCTCTGCAGCAGCACGTATTGCAGTAAGAGATTGGATGGCGATAAGTATTTCTCAGTATCAAAAGAATCTAAAGCAATGGTTCGATGATATTGAAACAATCAAAGATGGTGAAACAATCTATCTGGGAATAACCAGTATTTTAGACAGTTGTATCAAAAAGAAAACAAAACCGACACAGAGTGATGCAAAAGCTAAGGCAAGAATTGGATCAATCTTATGGCATGCTGCACTGACCAATACATCGTTGCCTCTAATGATTCTACAATCTGTATTAACACAAATTGAGCATGAAAAGACAACTAAATATTGTAAAACATTCAGCACTGAGAAATCAACAGTTATCCGATTGGTATTAAATAGAAACATCAAAAAAACATATTATATGAATAAAGAATTAGACGAACAGAATGAAAGCAAAGCTTATCTTTGCGGACGCTTATTTGCTTTAATTTGCAAATTGCAGTTTAAGGCTCAAGGTGAAGTTAATAGTTCTATTAAAGACAGATTCTTCGCTTCTGCATCTAATGCACCTGGCAGGGTGATGGGTATGTTGTTGACTCAATATGTTCCTATATATCAGAAAAAGACAAAGGGCGCATATACAAAGGCTATAACAGAAATAGCCACAAGAATAGGACATTTTCCTGATAAACTTACGCTTACTGAGCGTGGAGAATTTGCTTTAGGCTACTATTATCAATATAGTACAAAGAAGAACGAAAATAATAATGGAAACAATTAACTATCAAAATGAATACAATTATGACAGCAATTAAGAATCGTTATGACTTTATTTTCCTCTTTGATGTAAAAGATGGAAATCCCAATGGTGATCCTGATTTCGACAACATGCCTCGTACCGATGAGGAAACCAATCATGGATTGGTAACAGATGTATGTATCAAGCGTAAGATTCGCAACTATGTACAGTTACTTAAAGATAACAGGCAGCTTGAATCCGCTCATTATGACATTTTCATTCGTGAAGGCAATGTTCTGAATCCGCTCATTGAAGAAAAGAGACGTGAAGCGGACAAGGAAGAAAATGAAGAACAGGAAGCAGTTAAGTCAGGGCGTATAAAAATGTGCCAGCAATATTATGATATCCGCACTTTTGGTGCAGTGATGAGTACTGGTAAAGAGGAAGTCGATAGTGATTCTACAGAGGAAAATGCAGAAGAGGGTGATAAAGGGAAAAAATCCAAGAAAAAAGGAGCAAAGAAGATAAAGGGCCTTGGTGTAGTGCGTGGTCCAGTCCAACTGACATTTGCTCGTTCTATCGATCCTGTTGACGCAAAATCTCATAGTTTGACTCGTTGTTGTGTTACGAAAGAATCAGATGCTGAAGATAAAAACAACACTTTTGGAAACAAGAATACTGTTAGTTACGGTCTTTATCGTATGCATGGATTCATTTCTGCCACTGATGCAGCAAAGACGGGTTTCTCAGAAGAAGATAAGAATTTATTGTTCGAAGCAATGATTAACGCATTTGAGAATGATCATGCAGCAGCAAGAGGAGAAATGAACCCAAGAGCATTAATTGTCTTCAAACATGAATCCCATTTGGGCAATGCAAGAGCCGGACAGTTGTTCGACCTCATACTGGTCAACAAAAAAGAAGGAGTGGAATTTCCGCGTTCATTCAGCGATTATGAGGTCACAATAGACAAGGAGCATGTTCCGTCAAATGTTACTGTAGAGGAACTGATATAAAAACAAAAGATAATGTACGCCGAAGACGATATGCTCATGTTGTCGGGGATTCAGCACTTCAGGTTCTGTCCCCGGCAATGGGCCTTGATTCACATTGAGCAGCAATGGGACGATAACCGCCTTACCATTGAGGGGCAGATTTTGCATAAGCATGTGGATGATCCGTTCTACAGGCAGAAGTGCGGTGATCAGATAACATTGCGTGCGGTGAATATCGCTTCGCGTGAGTTGGGGCTCTATGGCATTTCCGATGCCATAGAGTTACTTCCTTCTCCATCCTCGGAAGATACAATATTGCATCCAAAATATCCGGGACGTTGGCTGCCAGTGGTTGTGGAGTATAAGCATGGCCGACCGAAAAAGAATGAGGTAGATGAAGTACAGTTGGCGGCACAAACAATGTGTCTTGAAGAAATGTACACTATCCATATACCATACGGTGCGTTCTTTTATGGAGAACTTCGTCATCGGGTAGAGGTGGCTATAACAGACGAATTGCGCGATATCGTCAGACAATGTGCTTGGGATATGCATGATATATTTGGCAAGGCTATTATCCCAAAAGCTGAATATGGAAAGCATTGCGACAAATGTTCACTAAAGGAAATATGTATGCCGACGATGGTCCAAAAATGTACAACGGTAGATACTTACCTCAATAAAAACTTATATACATGAGAAAGTTATTGAATACTCTGTATGTGACAACTCCAGAAGCCTATTTGAGCAAAGATGGGCTGAATGTTGTTGTGTCTGTCAAGCAAGAGGAGGTGTTTCGTATTCCGGCCATAAATATAGAAAGTATTGTTACGTTCGGCTATATGGGCGCAAGCCCCGGCATAATGAAACTGTGCAGTGACAATGGCATATCGTTGACCTTTCTTTCTCCGCATGGCAGATTTATAGCCCGTGTGCAAGGAGCTACAAAAGGAAATGTATTGCTTCGCAAGAGACAATACCGGTTGTCGGATGATGAGTCTTGGTCATTGAATGTGGCAAGGTTGATGATTGGAGGAAAGATTCAGAACTATCGTAATATTCTGAGAAGGTATATTCGTGATTATGGAGAAGATGAGACCATCAATCAGGCAGTACGTGTGTTGGAACATGCCAAGCGTGATGCACTTGCGGCACGGGATAAAACGGTACTGATAGGTTATGAAGGTATGGCTTCGGGGGCTTATTTTGAGGTGCTACCGGTCTTGATTCTTAATCAAAAGGCCGATTTCCCGTTTCATGGCCGTAACCGCCGTCCTCCCAAGGATGCTGTGAATGCCATGTTGTCTTTTGCTTATACTTTGATAGCCAATGATGTTTCTGCAGCGCTCGAAACAGTCGGACTTGATCCATACGTAGGATTTCTGCATACGCTTCGTCCCGGGCGTACATCTTTAGCTTTGGATATGATGGAGGAGTTGCGTGCTTATTTGGGTGACCGTTTTGTATTGTCTTTAATTAATAAAAGACAGATAACAATCAAGGATTTCTTATTTCAAGGTGATAACGGAGTCGTTATGACTGATAAAGGGAAAAAGACTTTTATTTCTGCATGGCAGAACAGAAAACGTGAATTGATAATCCATCCTTATCTGAATGAAAAGGTTGAGATAGGTCTCTTACCATACATACAGGCAATGCTGATGGCGAGGTATATCAGGCAGGATATTGATAACTATCCGGTATTTTTAATAAAATGATTTAGGGCTATGTATATTCTCGTTACATACGATGTGGATACAACAAGTAGGGAAGGGGCGCGCCGTTTAAGGTGTGTGGCTAAAGCTTGTATGGATTATGGGCAGAGGGTACAAAATTCTGTTTTTGAGTGTGATGTTACAGATGCGCAATATTGTCTATTGAAAGAACGTATCAAAAGTATTATTGATATGTCTCTTGATAGTGTTCGGTTCTATATTCTCAGTAAGAATGAAAGTAGAAGAGTTGAAGTGATAGGTGTTGAAACATCTTATAAAGTAAATGATGCTCTTATTATATAATAGAATGCGAATGTGTTGCATTACAAAAAAAGTAGTGTTTTCGCAATTGTTTATAATCAGCACATTAAGAAGTCTATGAGACAATAAATTATCATCAAATAAAATAAAAAAATGGATTCGCATTTTGATATGGCTAAATTTCTGATTAATAAGATGTAATTATATAGACGGTCGCACCCTGTGTGGGTGCGTGGATTGAAACTTTAGACGGGTGTCCGCTCCCCATGCGGAGAATGGGGTCGCACCCTGTGTGGGTGCGTGGATTGAAACAATGTCGTCATGATGATTGCCGTGTTTTTGAGCGTCGCACCCTGTGTGGGTGCGTGGATTGAAACCGTTTGTGGACGAGTATGTATTTAGCTTACCTTTGTCGCACCCTGTGTGGGTGCGTGGATTGAAACTTGATTTAGGTTCCACTTAATGAAGTCCATATCGCGTCGCACCCTGTGTGGGTGCGTGGATTGAAACAAAGATGTAGTCGACCAGATGATGAACTCCATAGGTGTCGCACCCTGTGTGGGTGCGTGGATTGAAACTGTATAGGCGCCGTCGTTGTAGGTAACAACATCGTCGCACCCTGTGTGGGTGCGTGGATTGAAACAAAAGCGTCAAAGAAATACTACAAAGAAATTGCCGGTCGCACCCTGTGTGGGTGCGTGGATTGAAACTGCATCACATTGCGTTGGGTCATCACCAAATAGCGTCGCACCCTGTGTGGGTGCGTGGATTGAAACCGGCTTTAACCTCATCTGCCGGAACATAAATCCGTCGCACCCTGTGTGGGTGCGTGGATTGAAACTTTTTACTATTTTGCGTTTTTGTATCCCGAAAATTGTCGCACCCTGTGTGGGTGCGTGGATTGAAACTTTTAATCAAGTTTGCTATGTTAATTAATCTAAGTCGCACCCTGTGTGGGTGCGTGGATTGAAACAGCACTGCAAAGTTGAGGATAGTTTGCAAGCCTAAGTCGCACCCTGTGTGGGTGCGTGGATTGAAACGTCACCAAATTGCTTACGGGGGAGAACACCCATAAGTCGCACCCTGTGTGGGTGCGTGGATTGAAACTTCCTGTTTTTTGTAAGGAGGTTTTGCCCGGTGACGTCGCACCCTGTGTGGGTGCGTGGATTGAAACCATCTATTCCGGCCTCTGATACCCAATGAGCGGAGTCGCACCCTGTGTGGGTGCGTGGATTGAAACGTTGCCACTGCGGTTCCGATTCGTTGCCACTGTGTCGCACCCTGTGTGGGTGCGTGGATTGAAACATTGCAAATGCGATATGGGCGGGTTTGTATCTCAGTCGCATCCCGTGTGGGTGCGTGGATTGAAACGGTCAGGTAGCCAGCGCCGGCAAGATGAGCGGCGTCGCACCCCGTGTGGGTGCGTGGATTGAAACATACCGGAGAATATATCGTAGCTCTTAACTGTAGGTCGCACCCCGTGTGGGTGCGTGGATTGAAACTGTTAAAAATATAATCAAAATTATAGCGTTCAGGCGGTCGCACCCCGTGTGGGTGCGTGGATTGAAACATGCAAGACACAATACTTGACGAGTTCCGCCGCAAGTCGCACCCAATGTGGGTGTGTGGCCTGAATGCTCGGTCGCACACATTGATTATATATAACTTGTTGGCGGAATTAAAAACTTAATAGAATGTATAATATAAAGTTGAACATATTGAATTCCGTCAACGGTTATATATAGTAATCATCGTTTTATATTCCCATCATTTCCTGTCTGTTTTACATTTACATCCGCTTACAGCATTACGCCAAAGAACAGTCGACCGCGCCATTTGGAGTCGGCAAATTCCATTTTGTCGGGAGTTCCCATGCTCATTATACTGGCCACCATCGACAGGTCGGTGAAGCATCGTGGAAAATGATAGATAATGGCGGCTCGGCTCGTTATTATCACTTCCGGAAAGCTATAGTCTATCTTGCGGCTCGTACCGTCAGTTTCCATCCTGTTGTGCCCGTAGGCAACGAACGTGGGGAGCGCGGAGATGTGGAACAGCCAGCGGCGGTCAACCACAAAGTTGTGGCCGTAACCTCCGCCGATGGCAATCTGTGCCAGACTGATGTCGAACGGCTGTGACGTCAGTGCTTCGCTGCGGGCAACACTGACAACGCCGCCCCAGAGTGAAAGCCCCAGCATCCAGCTGCCGGCACTGCGCCGTTGGCGGTATGACTGGCTGAGAGCGGCGGGATAAGAGAAGCGTCGGTTATTGAACACGTAATACCCGTTTGCCGATAGTATTGACTGCCGGACAAGTCCTACGGGCACGTCGTTCTCAATACCGTCGCGTGTCACCGTTCCAGAGAATGTCTTCGACGAATGCAGTACGATTTCTCCGCCAACTTTGTTGCCGTATGAACTGAGATTCAATTCCATATCGTTGTCGCGGCCGGTGAGATGTGCCGGATTGAGCGACAGTCCGAGTGACAGTCCGCGGTAGGCCACGCTCACGCTGAACGTTTCACGAAGGGCCGACCGCAGCTCCGTATTATAGCTCACACCGTCCATCGTGCCATCGGTCTCTATCTGTGCCCCGGAGACATTGGCCCGCAGTTTCACTATCCATCGGCCTTCCGGTCTGCGGATGTACGCCGTGTCCACCTTTGCCCTGTAGTACATCCGTCCCGCCACGCTGTCTATGCGGTGGAGCAGACGGCTCTGTCCCATGGCGGGAAATGCGTAGCAGAGCAGGAATATCGGCAGGAGACAGATATATCCAGCTGTTGTTAACCTTGTTTCTTTCTCTGGTGACATAGTTGTTCCAATGAATCTTGTGATAAAAACAGCAGCAAGTCGACCAATCGGTATAATAATGTTGGTAGATCTATTTCTATTTTTTTTTCGTGTGCAAAAGTAATACATAAAATCTGAAGTATCACTTTGGGATATATGATTTATTTATTCCGTAATAGAAATATGCGTATTGAATCAAGCTTATGAGATTTCATTAACGGTAGAAAATAGAGGCATCGAAGACATGTTTCCTTCATGTCCCGATGCCCCTGCCATCAAACTTTCATTTATATACAAAGATGCCTCAGTTGTTTCTTTGTCCGCGACCTTGTCCTTGGCCTCTGCCTTGTCCTTTACATTGTCCGCCACGACGCTGTTCCTGCATTTTCTTATATGCGGCTTTCTGTTCGTCGTTCAGGAGTGCGTTCACCTGATTGGCCAGGTTTTCGCGTTCGCTGCGCATTTGTTCACGTGATTTTTCTCCGCCTTCCTGCATCTTCTTTTGAAAATCGGTGTAAAGAGCGGTTATTTTCTCCGTCTGTTTGTCTGTCAGGTTCAGTTGCTTTTTCAGGTTGCTCACCTGTTCTTCAACTGTCATACGCTGGCGTCCACCATTTTTCTGGGCATTTGCACTGCCGAAGCTCAGAAGAGCAACAATGGCCAATAATACTATTTTTTTCATACGCTAAATTTTATTTGGTTTAAACTATTTATTTGATGCGTATTCTGGCAAAAGGTTTAAACCAACAGGGATTGAATCGGGATGATATAGACAAACGGTTTGTTTTAATAGATGAAACGTATGGAATTACACTGTCGTTCCGTTGTCGCTGCCTCTCATTTTCAATCGTCAAACTCGAAGAACCCTTCTGTTGGTTCTTCCTTCTGGGGTGGTGATTCAGTGGAAGGATTTGACACGGCTAATCCGATGAGGCGGATGGGGTGAGCCGTGGAATAGCTGACTTCTTTCAATAATTGTTTTGCCAGGGGCAGGATGTCTTTCTTTGCGGTAAGGATTTTCTGTTGTGTGAGACTGCGTGTGATTTGTGTGAAATCGCTGAACTTCACTTTCAGCGTGAGCGTGCGGCCTTCAAACTCGTCTTTGTCAATCCGCCTGATGAGTTCCATAACCGTGTGGTAGAGTTCGATGATGACGGCCGAACGGGAACTAATGTCCTCGGCAAACGTATGTTCGCAGCCCACCGACTTGCGGACATATTCCGTCTGTACGGGACGCAGATCGATGCCGCGGGCGAAGTCGTAGTATGTTTGTCCCATCTTTCCGAACACCTCTGTGAGATGACGCAGCGAGCAGCGGCGCAGGTCGCGGCCGGTGAAGATACCGATATAGTGCATCCGTTTGGCCGTCCGTGGTCCGACGCCCCAGAACTGTTCTATCGGGAGGTTGGCGATGAAGTCGGCCGCGCGGTCCGGATGGATGACGGTCAGACCGTCAGGCTTGCGCACTTCCGAGGCAATCTTGGCCAGAAACTTGTTATATGACACACCGGCCGAGGCTGTCAGATTCAGCTCCTCGCGTATGCGGCGGCGTATTTCGCGGGCTATGTCGACGGCCAGTGTCATGCCGCGTTTGTTTTCCGTCACGTCGAGAAAGGCCTCGTCGATGGACAGCGGTTCGATGACGTCGGTATAGTCGCGGAAGATGGCGTGTACTTGTTCTGACACTTTCTTATACACGCCGTAGTTGCCGTTCACTACGCAGAGATGCGGACACATACGCTTGGCGCGCGCCATCGGCATGGCCGACCTCACGCCGAAGCGCCGTGCCTCATAGCTTGCCGTAGAAACGACGCCGCGCGGCCCGTCGTGACCAACGGCCACTGGCAGTCCGCGCAGTTCGGGATGGTCGCGCTGTTCCACAGAAGCGAAGAAAGCGTCCATGTCGACGTGTATGATCTTGCGTTCCTTCATCAGGACTTCCTGGTCTTTTCCGGCATTTCTTCCTTCTTTTCCTTCTCTTGTCCGTCATTGTCTGTTCCCGGCAGTTCCGGTTCTGGTTTGGGAATACGGCGGTTGGGATTCTCCTTTGCCCCCATGTCGACGAGCTCGCGGCCTTTCTTGACAACGCTCTGAGCACCGGTAATGAGCTTGTTGTTGGCGAAATCATAGTCTTTCTGCGCCTTTGCAAGCGTGTCGCCGAGCGTGTTATAGCGCTTTATGAAATCACCGAGACGATCGATGAGCTGTTCGGCGATGCCGAAGACCTTCTCCTGATTCTCCGCCTGCTGGTTCTGCACCCATGCAATGTGAATCATGTGGAGAATGCCGAGCAGGTTCTGTTCGCCCGTGATGAAGACCTTACGCTCGAATGCCTCGCGCCACAGTGTGGGGTCGTTGGCCAGTGCCAGTTGCAGGGATGACTCGAAAGGAACGAACATTATGACGAAGTCTACGGCCTCGCGCGGCGCTCTGATATAGCGGCTGTAGTCCTTTCGGGCCAGCTCCGTGACGTGGCTGCGCACACTCTTGATGTGGTCCTGCAGATGGCGTTCCTTTTCCTCGGCCGTTTCTGCGTTGACATATCGCTGGTATGCCACAAGCGAAACTTTCGAGTCGATGATGGCGTCCTGCCCCTGCGGATAGTGGAGGATGACGTCGGGCTGCATCTCGCGGCCCGTGTCGTCGTTTTTCAGCGAGCGTCCGGTCTCGTCGCGCAGCCGTGCCTGCACCTCATAGTGGATGCCTTCCGTCAGGCCCTGCGACGTCAGAAGGTCGCCGAGGATAATCTCTCCCATGTTGCCGGCCGCCTTATTGTCCCGCCGCAGAACGTTGGCCAGCGACTCCGCCTTCTCGCCAATCTCGCGGTTGCTTTCCATCATCAGCCTTATCTGCTCGCGGAAGGAGGCCGAATGTTGTGCGGAGTCCTTGATGTTGTCCGTCAGAGCCTTGCGCATGTCGCTGATGGCGTCCTTTAGCGGCTGTGTGATATGTCCGATGTTCTCTGTGTTCTGCTCTTTGAGCTTGCGTGCGTTCTGTTCCATTATCTGGTTCGCCACGTTGGTGATCTGTTCCTTTGCCGTGCGGAGCTGTTCGGCAAACTGCTCACTGCGCAGCCGCGCTTCTTCCGTAGACTGTTTGCGCAGTATCTCAATCTCGCGGGCCTGGGCTTCGGCGCGTGCGGCAAGAGCCTTGTTCTCACGTTCCGCCTCGGCCATGTGTGCGGCGTTTTTTGACATCTGTTCCGTCAGCAAGGCCAGCTCGGTGGATTTCTTTTCCAGCTCAATGGTCTGCTGCATGGAGAGTCTTTCTTTTTCTGTCAGTCTGCCGGCGGCCTTGCGGCTCACGGCTATCCATGTTGCTACGGCTCCTATAATGATGCCGATGATGATGTAGAGTGCTGTCATTTTGTTCTTCTTTATATTGGAGTTGTATTATGGGATTTTATGGGAGCTTATGGGAGTTTATGGGATTTATGGGATTTTATGGGAGCTTATGGGAGTTTATGGGATTTTATGGGATTTATGGGAGTTTGTAGGGGTATGGGAATGGTGGGATTTGATGGGACATGTCATAATCGGCTTTTTCATTGCCCTGTCATGCCGTCTCGCACACTGTACATATATATCCGCGGGCGGCGTTTATCGTCGTTGTGAAGCGAGCGGATGAGAGCGGAACCAGCTTAAGGTCACTGCGGATGCCTTCGCCTGTCATTTTCAGAAAGCTCTCCTTCATGGTCCACAGCCTGATAAATTCGATTTCGGGATGTGGCGACGACGTGATGACGTCCATTTCTTCGGTGTTCATCACGCGTTCGGCCAGTTCACGGCGGTATGGGCGGATTGTTTCAATGTCGATGCCGACGGGGCGGTCGCTAACAGCACATGCCACGCCGCAGCGGCAGTGGCTCATGCTGAAACAGATGTCCTGGCGGCCGGCGATGAACGGTTTGCCGCCATCATGAAAATCGAAATGGGGTGGGGCGGTTATCCCGTATTCCGTTTCCAGCGCGTTGAGCAGTTGCAGATAGGCCGCCACGCTCAGCCTGCGGTCACGCTCGTTGCGCATCAGCATGACTTTTTCGCGCCGTTGCGCCGATATTCGTGCCATCGCGTTGTCCATGTCGAGGGTTTCAATATCGTCGTTGATGTATATCATTTCGTTTTTGATAAAGGTTCATTAGTGTCAATCTGTTCCTTCGGCCAGTTGACGAGATATAGCCGTTCGGTCGCCCGGGTGAATGCTGTGTACAGCCAATGGATGTAGTCGGGTGTGAGCATGTCGCCCGTCATGTAGCCTTGGTCTATGTAGATGTGTGCCCACTGTCCGCCCTGCGCCTTGTGGCAGGTGACGGCGTAGGCGAATTTCACTTGTAGGGCGCTGTAATACTTGTCCTGTTTCATGCTGCGCATGCGGTCGGCCTTGCGCGGAATGTCGGCATAGTCGGCTTCAACGGCATTGAAAAGACGTTCGTTCTGCTCTCGCGTCAGTGCCGGTGCGTCCGTCGTCAGCGTATCGAGAATGACGGTCTGTGTCATCTCAAGGTTGTCATAGTCGGGAAACTGGAGCGTTACTTCGGCAAAACGGAAGCCGTGCATTTCATGTATGTTGCGGACACGGTAGACGCGGGCACGGTCACCGTTGGCAATGAATTCTTCACTCTTCGCTCTTTGTTCTTCATTTAAAGACCGTCCTTCATTTAAAGACCGTCCTTCATTTTCAAAGTATTTGTTCTTCACAACCATCAGCATGTCGCCCGTGCAAAGTTCCTCTTCCCGGTCGAGAACAGTGGCCCGGATGCCGCGGTTGTAGATGTTTGCGCGCTTGTTGCTTCGCGTGATAACCATCGTTTCGTCCATTCCGGCGCGGCTGTAGCTTGTTGCCAGTGTCTCGATAAGCTCGTCTCCCGGCACGATGGCTATGTCGGCAAAGCCGCGGAATCTGAGACGTGGCAGCTGCGTCAGCTCGTCGTGGGTGATCATGCTGCGTATCATGGTGGCGTTCCACAGAATGCCCGACGTCTCCGCCTGCCTTAAAACGTTGCAGAGGTCGGCTTCATGGACGTCCAGCCCGTAGCAGCGAAGCACTTCCGCCTGCAGAGCGGGGCTTTCCTCTTCACCCACCGGTGGCAGCTGGGCGCGGTCTCCGATGAGCATCATGCGGCAGTTGCGGCCGCTGTACACGAACTCGATGATGTCGTCAAGCAGACGGCCGCTGCCGAAGACAGAGTCCATGCCTCCGCCGTTGGCCACCATCGAGGCCTCGTCGATGATGAAGAGCGTGTCCGAAAGTGTGTTGACGTTGAGATTGAACGCCGACATGTCGCCCGCTGTCTTCTGGCGGTAGATGCGGCGGTGGATGGTGAACGCCTTATGACCGGCGTTCAGAGAGAACACCTTTGCCGCGCGCCCCGTTGGGGCCAGCAGCACCATGCGCACGCCCAGCCCGGCCAACGCCCTGACAATGGCCCCGGCCAGTGTCGTTTTTCCCGTTCCGGCTGAGCCACGCATGATCATGGCCACACGGTCGCCGCGGTCGGACATGAACCGTCCGAACACGCTGATGGCCTCGGCCTGGTCGGCCGTCGGTTCCATTGCTAAAGACTGATGTATGCGGTATGTAAGTTCGTCTGCTATCATTGCGGTGCAAACTTACGAAAAAAAACGAAAAAAGAAGAATTTTAGGAGCAGCTTTCGGGAGTTCAGGAGTAAAAGGGAGTTAACTCCTGAACTCCCGAAAGCTGCTCCTGAACTCCTGAAAGCTGCTCCTGAAATTCTTTATCAGGATGCGAAAGTGACGCTGAACGTCTTTTCCGCCATGGTCTTTCCGTCCGGTGTGAGGATAGTGACCTTAACGTCGTGCGTGTTTCCGTCCATCAGGTTTGCGACATTGGTGAAGCGGATGATATAGGAGTTCTGCATGGCTCCGGTGACGGGAAGATTGGACAGGGTCACATTGCTGAAGTATGGGTCACAGTAGATGATTGTGCCTCCGGTGTATTCGGACATTCTCCAAGGATATTCATAGTAATAGGGCCTTTCCATGAAATCCTTATATGTGTCGCTGTAGACGGTATGTATGGTTCCCTTGGCTGTATTCCAGTTCTCCTGCGTGCTGACATACTCAACGCTGAACCCGTTTGAACCGGCCGGCTGATTGGGCTCATCAGTGAAGTTTACATAAATGCGGTTGGCGCCGTTTCTGAAAGTAAACTGTTCGTCAGCAAAGCGCAGTGCGGCCGTTCCACATTCATTGCTGCTGTAGCCGCCGGTGCGGTATGGTTCAACCGCGGTGCTGAGCGCATAAGCATCCAGTCCACCGAAATGGTATGTCCTGTTTATTCCATAAGAGTAGTTCAGATATTCTGCCAGTTTATCGGCAGTCGTGATATTTAGGGCGCCTGTGATTGCTCCGTCATATCCTACAACACCGAATCGCATGTCAAGCCCCGACTCGCTCAGCATTTCGCTCCATGTTGTGATATCGCGTGCGATGGCGTCTGCTTCCTCACTCATCGAACCGGAATTGTCAACGAGGAATACGAGGTCGGCCATTACCTTTGTGTTGCCGTCGTTGTCGTCGGCCGTATTGCGTACGGAGATTCCTTTCGGCTTTCCGTCAACCTCGACCCACACATTCTGTTTGTCGCTGCCGGTTCCGTAGAGGCGCAGCCACTCGTTGCCGAGGCTTTCCTGCACACCGGTCATGTCGATACGGATCACGGGCACGCCGTTTTCATATTCGGTGTTGCATACGATGTTGGGGATGTTGGTCGTGTTGTTGTCAATGTTGGGGTTCGGCGTTGCGTCTCCGTCGTCCGGTATGCCGGCAACGAGAACGGTCACTTCCTCCTGATCGTCGTCGCTGCTGCACGACGTCAGCGCGGTTGATGTGAACAGCATGCCTGCGCATGCGAAACAGAATAGATAGAATGATTTTTTCATAAACCTTTTCTTTTGATATTATGTTTAAAATGTGTATTGAATGTGATAGTCTGGAGAGTGTGGCTATAGCCTTTTTTATATTGTTTTACGTGTGGCAAAGGTACTGAAAAATATTTAATGGATTGAGCTCCGGATGCTGTTAATTATTGGAATGTAGGCATTTAGCGCTTATTCGTATTCTGTGTCGGTTCATTCGTCGTTCTTCTTTTCAGGAGTTCATGGTTCGGGAGAGGCTGCGGAATGAACGCAGTGACGGGGAGGAGGAGTGGTGTGTGTATGAAGTTTAAAAACACATAAAAACATACAACATCAGCCGCGATGAGGCGGTATGTATCGGGAAAATGAATATATTTGCCATTGTTTTGATGCGCGGAACCGTTGTCCTGTGGGCAGATACAGGCCGTTCTCCCACGGCATACGGTGGTCCGGCCAGTGCAGCTCGCGTTTTCAATTCACAAACAAGACAGACTGTTGAACTATGAACATCCGTACCGTTATGATAATCCTGCTTGCGGCCGTTTGCCCGGGCATAATGGCCCAGCGCCGGTGGATTGTGGCCGATGCAGAGACCGGTGTTCCTGTACGCGACGTTCAGGTGTTTTTCAATGGTGACAAGACCCGGCGTTCCGTTTCCGACTATCGCGGCACAGTCATTCTTCCGGATAGCGCCCGTTTCATACAGATGAGTCATCCGAAGTATGAAACGCTGATGGCCGATACCGCCACCGTTCGCGATACTGTTTTTCTGTTGCCCAACATCCGGCGTCTCAACGAACTGGTCGTCGTCGGCCATCGTCCGCAAATCAGCTCGTCAATGATGGCCGGCATAACGGAGGCCGCCGTGGCTGCGGCTCCGCCTTCGGCTGGTGTCAGTTTCGATTTCTTCGAGCTTTTCAATTGGAAGAAGCGGAAGAAACAGCGCAAGCGCATGGAGGCGATAAAGGATTATTGAGAGTTGGAAGTAAGGGTTATAAGGTCCTTAAAGACTTTAAGGACTTTAATGACCTTAAAGACCTTAAGAACCTTAAAGACCTTAAGAACCTTAAAGACCTTAAGGACCTTATAACCCTAAAACAATTTTGTTATACCAAATGTCCGATGAGCTCTTCGCGCTCTCCCGGCAGCATGTCGATCACCGGCAGCTCAACCATCGTATAGCAACCCGGCTGCTGACGCAGTGAGGCGCGTGCAACGTTGACGAGCACCTGGGCGGTCAGTGCGGGGTTGTTGATGCTCATGTTGAATTCCAGACGCTGGTTCTGGGTCTTTCCGCTGACACCCTTGCGAACCAGATTCACGCCATGGCCCATGTCACGAACGGCGTCAACCGACTCAACGGCAAACACGTGGGTCTCGTCGCTGGCGAAGTAGGGGTCGGCCTTGATGGCAGCCGTGACGTCTTCGAGACGTGCGCCGTCCTCCAGCTCGACGTAGACCATGCGGCGGTGGATTCCCTCACCGAGCGGAATGGTCATCGAGAGAGCGTTCTTGACACCCTCTTTCGAGCGCACGCAGACACTGTGTCCCATCGACATTCCCGGACCGAAGTTGGTGTAGCTCAGACCCTTCGGGGCGAGGCTCTGCATGAGTGTGCGGACTATAGAGTCGGAACCCGGATCCCATCCGGCGGCTATTACGGCAACAGTTCCGGTCTTCTTGCATACCTCCATGAGCGAGCGGCGGTAGTCCACGATGCTGGTGTGGATGTCGAAGCTGTCCACGGTGTTGATGCCCAGCGGCAGAATCTTCTTTGCATATTCCTCGCAGCTGCGTGTCGGGGTGGCGAGTATTGCCACGTCAACGTCCTTCAGCTCGGTGATGTCCTTGACAACGTCATAGTCTGCCAGCTCAGCGGGCTTGTTCTCTGCACCGTTGCGGCGCACAACGCCTGCTATTTCAAAATCATCCGAAGCCTCCAGTGCCTCGATTGTGTAGCGTCCTATGTTGCCGTAACCGACTACGGCTGCTCTGATTTTCTTCATTGTTATGTTCTTTTTTATGGTTTGTTTTTTTATTAGTGTTTGCGCGATTTGTATATACGGTCAAACCGTTTCCGGCTGCAAAAATACATCATTGATGTGAAAAAACTGACATTATGCCACGGGAAATTTCAATAAAAAAAGCAAAAGAGAACAATTTTGCAACACGTAGCGGGTTATTGCTTACGGTTTTCATGTCATCAGCGTCATTGTGCTTTCATATTCCAACCGCCGACGGATTTCATGCCGCTCAATATTCGTATGCCAGCCAGTAGGCGAGGAAATAGTCGTAGACACGGTATGCGTCGCCGTCCTGCGTGACCAGTTCTGTCTTCAGGAGGCTCTTGACGGCCGCCTGTATGGAGCTTGCCGAGGCCAGACTGTATTTCTTTATGAAAGCGCCTGAGGTGATATTGCGCGCCATACCTTCGCGGGCGATGGCCTGCAGAACCAGCTTCTGCTTAGGCGCTATGTTTGTCAGCAGCTCCTTGTACGTGTTTTCCTGCGATATGATGACGTTGTGAAGGGCCGTGTCCACCATGTCCTCGCCGCAGCTGCCGCCCGGCGGTGTCATGGCGAAGAGTTCGTTCATGACCATCTGTACGAACCACGTGCATCCGTCAAACCGTTTGTGAACGTTTTGGGCCACACCATCCTTTATGGTCCGTCCGTAGTCCGTGAACATCTTCGACGCGAAAGCGGCGTAGACGTCCGGCGCAATCGGCTGAAGCCCCATCGTGACGGCGCTCTGATAGAAGGGCTTGGCGGCCGAGTTGAACATGTTGCTCATCAGGTGGCGGCGGCTGCCGGCGAAGATGAACAGCGTGTTGCGGCACTGCTGTATTCTTGTGCGCAGCATAGCTTCAACGTTGTTTTCAGCATAATTGCCGATTTGCTGGAACTCGTCGATGGCCACGACACAGGGTCGGTCGGCCGTCTCCAGATATTGGAAAATCTCGTCGAGCGTAGTCTGCGGTGCCTGAATGTCACCGAGACTGATGTCCAGCGAAGGCTCGCCGGTCGTCGGGTCAAACCTGACTCCCATGCGCAGCGAGCTGACCGTGCGCAGGAAACGGTCAATCCACGTCCTGTTCTTCGGTCTCAGTTCCTCATAGATGGCTTTGCCGAGGAGATAGACGAACTCTGCCAGCGACGTCGTGGCGTAGATGTCGACGAAGAACGTGTGAAATCCTTCCAGCTGCGTCTGCCCGAAACAGTGGTTTATCAGTCCGGTCTTTCCCATGCGTCTTGGCGAGATGAGAGCCACGTTGCGGCCGTTTTCTATATGCTTCAGGAGCAGTGCCGTCTCTTCCTCGCGGTCGCAGAAATACCGGTCGCTGATGTATCTGCCGACGACAAACGGATTGGTCTGTATCGAGTCTTTCATATATGGAAACGTTGTTTTATTGCAAAGATAATAATTATATTCACAATAAAACGCCTTTTTGCTGAAAATCTGCGTTTTTGTGGCGCTATTTTCCGTCCGTCCGCATCCTTTTGCCCTGTCTTCGCCGGTGTGTCTCCGCTGCTTCCGGCCACGTTGTTTTGGGGCTTTGTTGCTTCCGTTTGTAATAAAATCAGTGTTAAAAAGCAACTTTTTGTTGGACCAAACGAGTAGTTAACGACTGTTAATGGCGACCCCGTCGCTTCGCTTTTTCCGTGCCGCCGCGAGCCGTAAGGGCCTCCCGACTCTGCGGCGGGGCCGCTTTCGTCATGCAACGGGGCCACCGTTGCATTGCCGTAAGGCCCTTGCGGCGTCCTCGGGAGGGCCTTACGGCAAGTCGAAAAAATCGCAGTCAGAGAGCGACGGCGTAACTATCTGACTGTCAGCGTCTCCTGTTTGGACGCAAAATCGCGCTATTTTGCGTCGTAGGTGAAAAACCGCGGTCAGGATACGAATTAACTATTGTTAAAGTAAATATTATTCGGAATATTGAAGTGGAATAGCCAGACTTTCATAATCTTTTTTAGTAATGTTCTTCGTGCGCGATACAATAAAACGGCAGGGATGGTCGTTAATGAATATGTATATATACGAAAACTGATTTAAGGATGATAGAATACATCAGAGGCGAGCTGACTGAGCTTACGCCTGCCATGGCCACGGTTGAGGCCGGCGGGGTGGGCTACGGTCTGAACATCTCGCTCAACACATACAGTGCCATTCAGGGCAAGAAAGAAGTCAGGCTGTATGTTTATGAGGCCATACGCGAGGACGCCCACGTGCTCTACGGGTTTGTCGACCGCAAGGAACGCGAACTCTTCGAACTGCTCATCAGCGTGTCCGGCGTCGGCACGAACACGGCGCGCATGGTGCTCTCGTCACTCAGTCCGGCCGAGCTGTGCAACTGCATATCCACCGGCAACGAACGCATGATAAAGTCTGTCAAAGGCATCGGACTCAAGACCGCACAGCGCATAATCGTCGATCTGCGCGACAAAATCGTGGCATTGGGCATCGCCGAGGAAATTCCGGCGGGCGGTTCTGTGACCGCTCCGGTCAACAATGCCGTGAAAGACGAAGCCGTCAGCGCGCTGACCATGCTCGGTTTCGCGCCTGCACCGTCGCAGAAAGTAGTCGTACAGATACTCACGGAGCAGCCCGACGCACCGGTGGAAATGGTTGTCAAGCTGGCTCTGAAACAGATTAAATAAGTGCCGTCGCTGTCGGCGGGAGGCCGGACGGGACATCCGGCGGTTTCGGCGGCTGACGAAAATCAAGGTAATGAGGGAAAAGAAGAGACATATATATAGTATGTATAGTATCGGTGGCGGGAGGCGCAGGGTGTCGTCCGCCGTCCGTCGTGTGGCTGCCGTCGTGTGGTCGAAAATCTGCCGTGTGCCGGGCGTTACGGTCCTGTCTCCGCGCAATGTCCTTCTCGTTTCTTTCTTCTCCGGTGTCATCGCTCTTGCCGTGCCCCCTCAGGACGACAATACCCGCAAGCAGAAACCGGCTCCGAAGGCCCAGCCGTCGCTGATGGCGGCCGATGAGACCATCCCCGACTCGCTTCTCCATCCCCGGTGGCGTATTCAGAAAACGGCACCGCTGCTCACCGAAGACCTCGACACGTCCGCCATCGACCTCCGCATGCCCGACAACATAAAACAGGAGGCCGTCTATGACGATTCGCTCAACGTCTATTTCATCGGTTCGAAGATTGGCGATTCCTATCTGAACACGCCTGTCATGATGACGCCGGAGGAATATCGCAGCTGGAGCGAGCGCCGCGCCATGCAGGAGTTCTTCCGTAAGAAGGATGCCGAGAACGTGGCGGCGAAAGGAAAGGAGAAGTTCGACTTCTCCGACATGAAGTTCGACCTCGGACCGGCGGAAAAAATTTTCGGTCCCGGCGGTGTGCGCATAAAGACCCAGGGAACGGCCGAGCTGAAGCTGGGAGCCACAATCAACAAGGTGGACAATCCCTCGCTGCCCATCCGCAACAGGAAGACGACGGCCTTTGACTTTGACGAGAAAATCAATCTGAACCTCAACGGAAAGGTGGGCGACAAGGTCAACATGAACCTCAACTACAACACCGACGCCACATTCGACTTCGATTCGAAGAACCTCAAGCTGACATACGAGGGCAAGGAGGACGAAATCATAAAGCTGGTGGAGGCCGGAAACGTCACCTTCCCGTCCAATTCGTCGCTCATTCAGGGTGCCACGTCGCTCTTCGGTGTGCGCACCGACATGCAGTTCGGCAAGCTGAAACTTCAGGCCGTGCTCTCTCAGAAAAACTCTACGTCGAAGAGTGTGTCCTCAAAGGGCGGCACTCAGCTGACTCCGTTCGAGATAAACGTGGCCGACTATGAGGAAAACCGCCACTTCTTCCTCGCCCACTATTTCCGCGAGCGCTACGACCGCGCCATGTCGACGCTGCCGAATGTGATGACCGGAATCAAGATTACGCGTGTTGAAGTGTGGGTCACGAACAAGACCGGAACGACCAGCAACACCCGTAACATCGTGGCACTGGCCGACCTCGGCGAGGGAAAGAACGTCAGCAGCCAGATATGGGGCGGCAATGGAGATGTGGCTCCGAGCAACGGGGCCAACAGGGAGTATTCGGCCATGACCACCGAATATGCCGCCGCGCGAAACATCGACCAGACCAACACCGTTCTGGATGCCATCGGCGGCTTCACCGGTGCCGTCGACTACGAGAAGCTGCAGAGTGCGCGGCTGCTCAATTCGTCGGAATATACGGTCAACACGTCGCTCGGTTACATATCTTTGAAGTCTGCCCTGCAGAGCGACCAGGTGCTCGCCGTGGCCTTTGAATATACTCTCGGCGGTCAGACCTATCAGGTGGGAGAGTTCGCCTCGGACAACACCAACACCAATGAGGCGCTCTTCGTCAAGGCTCTGAAGAACACGAACAACAGCCCGCAGATGGCTAACTGGCGCCTGATGATGAAGAACGTCTACTATCTGGCGTCGTCGGTGGAAAAGACCAAGTTCCGTCTGGACGTCAAATATCTCAGCGATACGACCGGCGTCTACCTCTCCTACCTGCCCGAACCGCAGGTAAAGGACCGCATGCTTATCCGCGTTTTGGGCGCCGACCGGCTGGACAACAATAACAAAGCCAATCCCAACGGCTATTTCGATTTCGTAGAGGGATACACCGTCAGCAACGGACGGGTGTTCTTCCCCGCCGCCGAACCGTTCGGAGCTTATCTGAAGGACTATCTCGTCAAGGCCGGAATAGCCGATGCAACTGCCGACAAATATGCCTTCACGGAACTCTATGACACAACCAAGACGGCGGCAAAGCAGGCTGCGGAGAAGAACAAGTTTGTGCTTACGGGACAGTTCAAGGGCACTTCCGCCAACGTGATATCCCTCGGAGCCTACAACGTTCCGCAGGGATCGGTCGTGGTTACGGCCGGCGGTGTCGTGCTCAGTGAAGGCTCTGACTATACCGTGGACTATACGGCCGGCGAAGTCACCATACTCAACCAAAGCATCATTGACGCCGGAACGTCCGTCAACGTCAGTCTGGAGAGCAACACGGACTTCGGAATGATGCGAAAGACGATGATGGGACTCAACTGGGAATACGACTTCTCGAAGAACTTCCAGATAAGCGGAACGTTCCAGCATCTGCGCGAACAGGCCATGACGTCAAAGGTGGCGATGGGTTCGGAGCCGCTCAACAACTTCCTGTGGGGCGTCAACCTTAACTGGAAGAAGGAGAGCCAGTGGCTCACGAACATGCTTAACAAGATACCGTTCCTCCATTGCACCCAGCCGTCGCAAATCTCGCTGACCACAGAGTTCGCCCAGCTCATAGCCGGACAGGCCGGCGGCACGCAGGACAATGCGTCCTACATCGACGACTTTGAGAACACAAAGAGCGGCATTGACGTGTCCGAACCTAAGTCGTGGGTGCTCTCCAGCGTCCCGTCGATGTTTCCCGAGTCTTCCGACAAGGAAGGACTGAGCAGCGGCTACAACCGTTCGCTGCTCGCCTGGTATACGATTGACCCGCTGTTCACGTACAAGAGCAGCTCGCTGACGCCGGGACACATAAAGAGCGACCTCAATCAGCTGTCCAACCACTATGTGCGTGAGGTCTATGTGAGCGAGCTTTATCCCAACCGCGACCAAAGCACATACAACGGCGCTACCTCAACGCTGTCCATCCTCAACCTCGCCTACTATCCCGAAGAACGCGGCCCGTACAACTTCTCGACGCAGATGAACGCCGACGGACGTCTTCTCAACCCGGCGGGAAAATGGGGCGGCATGATGCGCAAGCTCGACACGAACGATTTCGAGACCGCCAATATCGAGTATCTGGAGTTCTGGCTGCTTGACCCGTTCATCTATTCGCGTGAGAGCGGTGACGCCTCGGCCTACGGCGGCGACCTCTACATCAACCTCGGAGAGGTCAGTGAGGATGTTCTGAGGGACGGAAAGAAATTCTACGAGAGCGGTATGCCCGTGGACGGCAGCAACAGCTTCACCACAACGCAGTGGGGAAAGGTGCCCGTTCAGGCCACCCAGACCTACGCCTTCGCCACCACTCCCGGCGCGCGGGAGAAGCAGGACGTCGGTCTCAATGGTCTCAACGACGAGGAGGAGCGCACTTATTATCCCGATTTCAACAACTTTGTGCAGACCATCACCAACGACAGTGTGCGCAATGCGTGGACCGCTGACCCGGCCAACGACAACTATCAGTATTTCCGCGGCAGCGAGCTGGACCGCCGTGAGGCTTCTATCATGGAGCGCTACAAGCGAATCAACAATCCGCAGGGCAACTCGCCGGACAACAACGGCAACGGAGAAGGCTACGACACGTCCTACAAGACCATGCCCGACGTCGAGGATATAAACCAGGACTACACCCTCAACGAGTATGAACGCTACTATCAGTATCGTGTGAGCATACGCCCGGAGGACATCAACGAGAACAACATCGGCAACAACTTCATAACCGACGTACGCACCTACGAGGCTCACTTGCGCAACGGAAAGCGCGAGACGGTCAACTGGTATAAGTTCCGCATACCGCTCAACACGGCCGACAAGGAGCGCATCGGCTCCATCAGCGACTTTTCGTCGATACGCTTCATGCGAATGTTCCTCACCCAGTTCCAGCGCCCGGTCGTCCTGCGTTTCGGCAGCCTCGACCTCGTTCGCGGAGAATGGCGTCTCTATGAAAGTGACCTGAGCAACAACACGTCCGCCAATACGGGCTCGCTTGAGGCCAGCGCAGTCAATATCGAGGAATACAACGACAAGCGTCCGGTCAACTATGTGCTGCCTCCGGGCATCAGCCGCGTCACCGACCCGTCGCAGCCGCAGCTCGTCGAGAGCAACGAACAGGCCATGAACCTCACCGTCAAGAACCTTTCGCGCAACGAGGCGAAGGCCGTCTACAAGAACACGACGCTCGACCTGCGCCAGTACAAGCGCCTCCAGATGTTCGTACACGCAAACGCCATGCAGCAGAACACGACCAATCTGCAGAATGACCAGCTGGCCGTATTCATCCGTCTTGGCAATGACTACAAGAACAACTACTACGAATATGAAATCCCTCTGAAACTCACGCCGGAGGGACAGTATGACAAATATTCCACCGAGGCATGCCGTCTGGTATGGCCGGAGGACAACATGCTGGACATTGACATGTCCGTCTTCACTGCCATAAAGAAGGCGCGCAACAAAGCCCGCACCACCGGAGGAGCATCTTTCACCACGGTTTATTCCGTATATGACGCCGACCGTCCAAACAACAAGATCAGCATCATGGGCAATCCGTCGCTCGGCGAGGTGCGCACGATGATGATCGGTGTGCGCAATGTTTCTTCAACAACCAAATCGGGAGAAGTCTGGGTCAACGAACTGCGTCTGCTGGAGTTCAACAACAAGGGCGGCTGGGCGGCTTCCGGAGCGCTCAACATGCAGCTGTCGGACTTCGGAACGGTCAACCTGACGGGCCGTATGCTGACCGAAGGCTTTGGCGGACTGGAAGAAGGACTGGCCCAGCGCAGCACTGACGACTACAAGACATACAGCCTCACGGCCAATCTCGAACTCGGAAAGTTCTTCCCCGACAAGGCCAAGGTGTCCATTCCGTTCTACTATTCCGTGACAAAGGAGGAGACGCGGCCCAAGTATAATCCGCTCGACACGGACATGGAGCTTGACGACGCCCTTGAGTCAGCTTTCGACAAGCACGAGCGCGACTCCATTGAAGCTATCGCCGTGACGAAGAGGACCAGCACAAACCTGTCGCTGTCGAACGTCAACGTCGGTATCAGGACCAAACGCCACCCCATGCCCTACGACCCGGGCAACTTCTCGTTCAGCTACAGCCACTCCCACAACAACACAACGGGAGAGACTACCGTCTATGAAAAGGAAGACCAGTGGCGCGGTTCCGTCAACTACAGCTATACTCCGGTATATAAGACATACGAACCTTTCAAGAAGCTGAAAGGCAAGAGCAAGTGGCTCGGACTGCCCAAAGCTATTGGCATCAACTATCTTCCGCAGAACATATCGTTCAACAGCGAGATGATACGCAACTACTATGAACTGCAGGAGCGCGACGTCGACGCCTCGGGAGGCTCGCAGCTTCCGCTGACGTTCAACTCACAGTTCCTTTGGAACCGCGACTTCTCCATACGCTGGGACCTGACGAAGAACCTTCACATGAACTTCCAGTCGGCCACCCACGCCGAGATAGAGGAACCGTATGTGCCGGTCAACAAGGATCTTTATCCTGACCAGTATAAGGTGTGGAAGGACTCCGTATGGAATTCGATAAAGGACCTCGGCCGTCCGCTGGACTACCAGCAGACGTTCACGGCGTCCTATCAGGTGCCGCTCAACAAGCTCCCCATCTTCGACTGGCTCAACGCCGACGCAAACTATACGGCCACATATTCGTGGCTTCGCGGAACAGAGCTGGACGACGGAACGTCGCTCGGCAACACCATCTCCAACAACCGAACCGTCACCATCAACTCGACGCTGAACATGGAGACGCTCTACAACCACATTCCTTTCCTGAAGAAGGCCAACGAGCGGTTCAACAAGAAGAACACGACAACCACAAAGAAGCCCACGCAGATACGCAAGCCGGGCAAGCCAGCCACTGACAAGACCGGCAAACCCGGCGAGCCGAAAGACGGCAAGGAGGACAAGAAGCAGCAGGCGGAGCTTCCGAAGAACAGGAACACCTATCAGCGCGAAATCACCCTCCGGCCGGACACGACCATTACCGTGGCCCACAACAAGAAGAGCCGCCGCCTCGTTGTGACGGCGAAGACGAAGGACGGACGGCAGTATGACGTGAAATATAAGGTTGTCGACGACAACAAGATTCTCATCAAAAACCTCGATACGGTTCAGATAAAGCTCAGCGTCATGCCGAAGGAACCGATAGACAAGCAGTGGTGGTATCGTCCGGCACAGTCGGCGGCCCGCTTCCTCATGATGGTCCGCAACGTGAGCATCACCTACCGCAACCAGTATGCCATGACCCTGCCGGGATTCATGCCCAACATAGGCGACGCTTTCGGTCAGCGCACAGGCGGCGGCATGGCTCCGGGGCTGGATTTCGCCTTCGGACTGACTGGCGACAGCTATCTGCAGAAGGCCTACGACCGCGGCTGGCTGATGTGCAACGACAGCGTGGCCACGCCCGCCGCGACTACGGCTAACGAGGACCTGCAGGTGCGCATGACGCTCGAGCCTATACGCGACCTGAAGATTGATCTCAACGCCAGCCGAACGGTCAACAAGGCGAGGAGCATACAGTATATGTATGCCGACATGCCGACGACCCAGAGTGGTTCGTTCACCATGACGACCGTCAGTCTGAAGAGCGCCCTCGAAGGCATGGGCGACGCCAACAACGGCTACGCCTCAAAGTCGTTCACACGTTTCTGTGAGTCCATCGACGGCTTCCGTGAGCGCGTCCAGGCCCGCTATGCCGGAACGCGGTATCCACAGGGAGTGACTGACGCCAATGGTGTCAGCCTCGGCGGAGCACAGTATAATCCGGAGTTGGGACAGGTTGGCAAGTACAGTGCCGACGTTCTCATCCCCGCCTTCCTCTCGGCCTATACATCCGGTGCGGGTTCGTCGCTCGACATCTTCCCAACGCTGAAGCGCATGCTGCCCAACTGGACCCTAAAATACAGCGGTCTGGGCCGTCTGCCATGGTTGCGCGACCATTTCAAGAGCGTCAATCTGAACCATTCCTACAAGAGTGTTTTCGCCATCGGCAGCTATGCCACATACAGCACCTACTATGAGTATATGGACGGTCTTGGCTTTATCAACGACGTCACCACGGGCAATCCTGTGCCCAGCAGCATGTATAATGTGAGCACGGTCAGCATCAACGAGGCTTTCTCGCCGCTCTTCGGTGTCGACTTCACGCTCCAGAACAATCTCACATGCAAGGTGGAATACCGTACGACACGCGTGCTCAACCTCAGCATGACCAGTGTTCAGCTCAACGAAGCTCTGAGCAAGGACTGGGTGATCGGCATGGGATATAAGATCAGCAACTTCCGTCTTTTCGGCGGAACGGCATCAAGAAAAATCAAGAAGTCACAGCGTGGCCGGAATGCCAATAACGCTGCCCAGAAGAATACCACCACGACGACAGCGCGCGGCGGTGTGAACCATGACCTCAATCTCCGCCTCGACATCTCGCTGCGCAAGCAGGCTGCCATCACACGCGACATAGCCACCGTGACCAGTTCGGCCAGCAGCGGCAACACGGCGTTCAAGATGTCGTTCATGGCTGACTATACGCTTTCGCGACTGCTCACACTCAGCGCATACTATGACCGTCAGACCAACACCCCGATGCTCTCCAGCAGCAGTTATCCCACGACAACCCACGACTTCGGACTTTCTATGAAGTTCTCGCTGACGAGATAAGGGGGGAGAACATGAGTATATATTTATACAGATATATTATAAACAAAATAAAATAGACGACATGAAGAAAATCATTAAACTACTGCTGGCAGTGGCATTGTTGTGGCCTGGCTGTTCTGCCATTGCGTCAGACTATGCCCACTACTATCAGAACCTGCCCGTAGAGTTGCGCAAGGCCACTCCCACGAGTGTACCGGACAGGACGGTCAGCATCACTGATTTCGGGGCTGTCGGTGACGGACTGACACTGTGTACTGATGCTTTCGCACGTGCCATAGACCGGCTTTCGGCCGAGGGTGGCGGACGTCTTACGGTGCCGCAGGGCGTGTGGCTGACAGGACCTATCGTGCTCAAGAGCAATATCGATCTGCATGTGGAGAAGAATGCCATCATATATTTCTCACCCGACAAGCAACTGTATGAAGACAAGGCTAATCCTAAGGCATCGCGCGTCATGGCGTGCATCAGTGCCGTGCGCTGCAAGAATATCATGATTACCGGCGAGGGTATCATCGACGGCAACGGTGCGCAGTGGCGGCCGGTGAAGCGCGGAAAGGTCAGCGATGTCGAGTGGAAACAGTATAAGGCACTTGGCGGTGTGGAGCGTCAGAACGGTTCGCTCTGGTATCCGTGGGACATGAAGGCGGGCTACGCCAACGTGGCCGAGACGCCGGAGAAACAGGAGAAGAAACGCAACGACCTGTTCCGCATCAACAACTGTGAGAACGTCATGCTCACGGGTGTCACGTTCCAGAACGCCCCGAAGTTCCATGTCCATCCGTTCAACAGCCGCAATATCATCATCGACGGAATCACCGTACGCTGTCCGTGGAACGCCCAGAACGGTGACGCCATCGACCTGAGCGACTGCCATCAGGCACTGATTGTCAACTGTACGGTGGACGCCGGCGACGACGGTCTTTGCATGAAGAGCGGAGAACGTAAGGATGGAGCGCTGGTCAATGGATGTGAGGACATACTGATTGAGAACAACACCGTCTTCCATGCCCATGGCGGATTTGTGATCGGCAGCGAGGACGTGACTGGCATGAAGCGCATCGTCGTGCGCCGATGCCGTTTCGCCGGTACGGACGTCGGATTGCGTTTCAAGAGCGGTATAGGACGCGGCGGCCGGACCGAGGCCATCTATATCAGCGACATTGTCATGACGGACATCAAGGATGATGCAGTCTCTTTCCAGTGTGACTATCTTGACCGTCCGGCCGGCAGCAAGGATACCGGAACGGTTGCCGACAAGAAGCTCGAGAATGTTCCTGAATTTACGGACATCCATATCTCCGGAGTTGTGTGCCGCGGTACAAAAAACGCCATAACGGCTCGCGGAATAGAAGGCCTTGACTGTGTCCATGGCATCACGGTGGACAACAGTGTCTTTGTATATACAGAGAAAGGTGAGAACATCGACACGAAAACGGCTGAGGTGAAACTCAGCGGAGTGAAGATGGTGAAAGAGGGAAAGTAAGATAGAGGAAGATAGAAGGAGATAGAGGGAGGGAGAAAAAAGGAGATAGAGGACAATAGTCTTATTCGCTTGACAAGACATACGTCCTCTATCTCCTTTTTTCTCCCTCCCTCTATTTCCTTTTTATTAATAAACAAACACCCTGCAGTCCTTCACGCTCTCGGGCGCACCCTGCTCGGCCCGCGGCAGATATTCAATTCCCGTCACGGTCTCCGTGGCTCCGAGGTCGATGACGAGCAGATGGGGTAGGGCGGCACCCTTTGCCGTCTGCCAATACGTTGACTCCTGAAGGTCGAAAGCCTTGTCGCCTGTGTTGTTTCCGCGTTCGTTTTCGCTGTCGGCATACTTTACAGACCACTGTTCGCGGCTCAGACGTTTGCCGTCGGCGCCGAGCAGATAGATTTCGGCAATGGAAACGGCATTGCCCGAATGTACGCTCTGACACTCGATGGCCACATAGCGGCCCTTGGCATGGGCGGCAAAAGCGACACGCTGCCATCCGTTGCCGGCAGCAAAAGAGGTGGTGAGAACGGGTGTTGCCGCGTTGAGGTCAGGACGGTCTTTCGGGTTGTTGTGTTTGACGGCCTTCTCGCGATTCAGTTTGTTCAGTTCCGGCTGGTCCTGACAGAACGCCGTCGGTTCACCCTTCGGGCCTACGATGTCGAGGACAATCACTTCGTTATGGCCTTTCTTCAGCCAGCATCCCGGAACATATAGAGTCTGCTGCGGACCGATGTTCCAGAAGCGGCCGATGGCGTGGCCGTTGACCCACACCTGCCCCTTGCCGAAGGCTTCGGTATTGATGAATGTGTCGCCGGGCTTCTTCAATGTAAATCCGCCGCGGAAATATCCGCCGTTGCTTGTTATTGTCTCGCGGCGCTTCACGCCATCATGTCCCTGAGCCATCTCTTTCTTTATCGCGTCGTATTCGTCGGCTATGGTCTGTATGAGCCAGTCTTTCAGATTCCATGTAACCTCGTTGCCGTCGATTTCGGCCTGTATGGTCACATCGCTGGTGATGCCCTTGTGGTCCTTGATGGCACGTCCGAAGTTGATGCGTCCCATCGCTTCCACGAGTATGACGAGAGCGTCGCCTTTCTTTACGGCGGGCATTGTCAGAGTCTTCTCGTTCTTCACGCGGTCAATCTTTCCGATGTAGCGACCGTTGACGAACACCTGGGCGAAGTCATGGCAGTCGTTCAGCGTCAGCAGGCTCTTCACTGGAACCTCGGGCAGCGTTGTGGTGTATTTCACCATGCCCCAACCTGTGTTCATATCCTCCATTGTGAGCACGTCGCGGCTCTCGCGTTCGGCCGTCACGAGGTCGTTGAGGCTCATCACGCGCTCCATCCGGAACTCAGGCACGCTTATGAGCGGCATCGGTGCTGAGGGCACGGCGGGCAGTTTCACGTCGGCATATTTCTCCATGACCTTGCGCAGTTCGTAGTATTTCGGCGTAGCCTGACCGTACTCGTTGATGGGCGCGTCGTAGTCATAGCTTGTCACGTCGGGGGCGAAACCTGGCGAGTTGGCTCCAGCCCAGTGGCCGAACGACGTTCCGCCGTGGGTCATGTAGAGCGAGAACGATATGCCTTTTGAAAGCATCTTGTCTATTCCGGCGGTCATTTTTTCGGCCGGGCGCGTCTCGTGGCGTGCTCCCCACTTGTCGAACCATCCGCTCCAAAATTCAGAGCACATCAGCGGAGATGTGGGACGTAGTTCTTTCAGCCGCTTGAACTGGCTGTCGATGTCGGCTCCCGTGCCGAAGTTCATTGTCCAGACGAGGTCGTCGAGTCCGTTCTTCGTGAAGTTGCTCGCCCAGTCACACTGGAAAAGTGTAACGTCGCTGAAGCCTGATTCGCGAACGATGTCGCGTATGGCGCTCACGTAAGGCTTGTCCTCGCCGTATGAACCATATTCGTTTTCAACCTGCACCATGATGATGGGGCCGCCGCGTTGTATTGTCAGCGGAGCCAACTGCTCGCCCACTTTCTGCTCGAACAGCCTGACGCGCTCCATGAAATAGGGGTCTTGCTCGCGCAGACGAATGTCCTTCTTCTTTAGCAGCCACCACGGCAGACCGCCCATTTCCCATTCTGCGCAGACGTAGGGGCCAGGGCGCACGATGACGTACATGCCGTTCTTCTGAGCCAGACGGCAGAATTCGGCCACGTCGTTCTGGCCCGTGAAGTCGAAGACGCCCTCCTGCTGTTCGTGGATGTTCCAGAATACATAGAGGCAGAGCGTGTTCATGCCCAGCGCCTTGCACATCCTGATGCGGTGTTCCCAATAGGGGCGGGGGATGCGCGGATAGTGTACTTCGGCAGCCTTGATGACGAAAGGCTTGCCGTTGAGCAGGAACGTCTTGTCGCCGACAGCGAATGTTCCTGCTGTGTTCTTTGCCGTCGATGGCTGTATGAAAGCCAGCGTCAGCAGCAGTGAAATCAGTATTTTTTTCATATTCTGATGATGTTTTGATGTTTAAATTGTATGAGCGTATATGTCAGATGAAACCGGTACCATACACACGGATTGATGGCGAACGTATCATTCCATTGTGTTACGTGGCTCACGTAACGTTATTACATGGGCCGTGTTACACTGTTACACGGCCCATGTAATAACGTTACACGGCCCATGTAACGGAATCCGTCTGAAAGATTCAGATAGCATGTCAAGTGAAGGAACTGTGATACCCCGTATTGATGTTAGTGCTATTCCGGACTGTAGATACGCTATCTGAAAGAGTATGTGAGCCGGTCAGCCGTGGTCTTCTGCCTTGCCGTCAGGACTATGCGGAACATCTCTTTGCCCCATACGCCTTGCAGCAGGGCGTCCGTCATTGGGCTGATGTCCTCCACGGAAGCCTCAAGCCGGCGTGCGTCGTAGACCATGTGGCGGTCGCCGAGTGTGATGAGGCCGGCTTCGGACGCGTCCGGACGGATGGTGGTGAGCAGCATCAGACGGACCGGTTCGCGACATTCCCTCAAACGGTAGTCTTCCGTAACCTCCACGCTGCCGGCCTTTACGCTCACTGTACGTTTCCATGAGTCCACGTCCGCCTCCTCCGGATAGGCTCCGGCGATGTCGAGTGTCAGCGCTCCGTTCTTGCGGCTGACGACCTTTGCGGCATATTGACGGCCATCCTTCTGCATCACACCGTTGATGAGCGGCAGATTGTGGTAGGCCGACTGCATCGTCCAGATTGAATAACGGTCTTTTCCGAATGTGGCCGAAGTATATTCGCCGACACCCGCGTCGATGATGAGAGGACTGCCGTCGGCATAGACTATGAAGTTGCCAACGTCGTTGTGGTTGTGGCTCTCGTCGTTCGTCCCGCCTTTCATTGCCACGAAGAAGCGGCCTCGTCGCGCTGTCATGACCTGCAGGTCGGGCAGCCACGTGTCCTTTGTCTGCGGTTCGCGCGGTGTGACGGCCATGGCCGCCTTGATTTCACGGAGCATGAACAGTTCGCGTCCGAGTGCGGGAAAGTTTCCGCTGCGGTCGTAGAGTGGGGCAGGGGCGGTGAAGAGATTGTTCTCACGGGCTATGTGGGCGGCAAATCCGAGCATGACGGGGTCCTGTGTGTCCAGAGCGATGGGCAGGACGATGTCCGGTTGCGCCTGCATGCGGTTGTCGTGGGCGTCAGCGAAATTGACGCAATAGCCTCCGCCGATATACATCTTATATATGTAAGCAAGCATTTTGCGGACCTTCGGCGTCATGAGGTCGGTCTTGCCGTCTGTTGCCAGACGCAGCAGACGGATGCACTCGTAGAGCGAAGCCGCCGCGCGGTCCCAGTAGCCGGTGCCCTCGTCGCATCCTCCGTCGGCGGGATAGGCGTCGGTGAACGCTTCCATCGCCTTGACAATCTGACCTATGGCTTCCGTCCTGCGGGCACTGTCCCGCTCGCAGATGAGCACGCAGGTGAGCCAGTTGGAACATATCCACGGGTTCCAGTTCATGCCCGCCTTCTTCCACCAATAGTTTTTGGCGACGGCGGGACGGAGCATCCTGCGCGTGATTTCATCGTCGACGTGGCGACTGAATCCAGGTGCGAACGCCTCTAATTGCGGTTCAAGCATGTATCTTGTCCACGCTATCAGTCCGGCTGTCTCGGCATTGAAGAGGTCTACGGTCTGGTCGGAGGCTACGGGAAATCGCTTTCCATAGTGGGCCGGTATGCCCCACCATGTCTCTTCGCAAAAACTGCCAATACCGTTGATGATGTCATGGGTGAACCGTCCCTTGCCTTCTGCAATCTCGGCCATTACGATGGCCGCCAGCTGGCGGCGTTTTGCGAAGCTGGCGGCTTCATAGCGTGTACGGTTGCCGTTGGTCTTGAATTCGGCGAACGATGTCAGTGGAAGAGTTGTCCATGGCTGTCCGAGATATTGTTCGCCGTAGCCGATGTAGCTCTTGCGCATCGCCTCCGGCACGGAGTCACGCCAAAACGCATTGTCCGCTTTTGGCAGAGGGGCGAAACGGTCGGGACCGGCCGGCAGCTCTATCCTGTCAGACGACGGCTGCGCCATACCCGCCGTGTGGCAGGATATGGCGCAGGCAGCGCAAATGATTATTCTCTTTATGTTCATATTATGGTGAAGAGGAAGTTGTCAGGTGGTATGAGATGATTGTGTATTACCACTTGTCTTTTGTCTTGATGTTGTCTTCCCAGCGGTGGTCCTTCGGGAACGGCTGTCCTCCCCATGCCTTGACCTGTGTCCACGGCTGCGGAGCATCGGTCCAGAAGGGATGGTCGGCTGGCAAACCGAGAGGCATGAAAGCCAGCGATGTCATGTAGAGCGATCCGTTGTTGGTGTACCAGTCGGCCGTCTCGGGCTGATGTCCGCAGAATCCGATGGTCAGAAAACCGCCCTCGTTGAAGTTGTTCTGCATGTCGAACATTCGGTGGAGAACCTTTGTCAGAGCCGCGCGCACTTGTCCGTTGGTAAGGTCCTGCGGAAGTTTTTCGTACCATGCCATCAGGGCCAGCGGCTGCATGGCAGCCATGCGGTAGGGCGTGCTGCGGCCTATAACGGGGAAAGTGCCTTCGGGCGAGATGAAACGTTCGAGGATGATGGCATACTTCTGTGCACGTTTTAGGGCGCGGTCATGGTATTTCCGGTAGTCCAGCCGCGTGTTGGCCTTGGCGTCGACCATGGCCTGAAGCGTTTCGAGATACATCGCGTGGAAAACATAGCTGGAATAATAGTCGAAAGCGAAGTCCGGGCCGTCGGCATACCATCCGTCCCCGACATACCACTCCTCCACCTTTCGGCAGGCCGTGTTGACGCGGAACTGGTCATATCCGGCGCCCGCCTTGGCCATGAAACTCTCGATGATGGAGGAGAAGAGGAACCAGTTTGTGTACGGCGGGTCAATCTTCCGCAGTCGCGTGAACTCCTTTATGTAGCGTTCCTTGGTCTCCTTGTCGAGCGGAATCCACAGCTGGTCGTAGGCGCGGAGGAAACTCTCGGCAATATATGCGGCGTCTACGAGGTTCTGACCGGCGCGTCCCCAGCAGAGATAGTCCGGCGAGGAAGGGTCTACGGCGTTTCTGTATGACTGCAAAGCCCATTCGCGCAGCTGGCGGCGCTGCTTTCCCTCTGCTGTGTCGTCGTCCGGAAGAGCTATCCAAGGGGCTATTCCGGCCATGAGACGGCCGAACGTCTCCATGTAGACCACGCTGCGGTCGCGCTTGTCAAAGGACGGGCTGAACTCCGTCTGCATGTTCTTCCGCAGTTCGCCACGGGCCATGTTCTCCAGTACGGGTTGTGTCATCCTGTAAGCCAGGGCGCACCAATACTCGCGGTCGCTCTGCTGCTGCGCCTTCTTCTTTGCTCCGATGCCGGTCGTTACGGCAAGCATGGCGATGATGATAAATATCTTTCTCATTTTGTTCAATGTTTATCTGAATGTTTTTTTCATTTGATATTTATGGGGGATGTATGTGCGTGGAATTACTTTTCAGTGAATGTATTGAAGGAATGTGGCTTCAATATGGCGTTGAGATAACGTTTGCCAAGCTGCACGGTAATCGTCTTTTCATTGTCATTGAAGTTACCGGCTATGACGATACGTTTGTTTTGTGGCGTCACGAACACGATGACAGGTGTCATACCGTTGGCTTCCGCCTCCTTGTAAGCAACCATGCGACTGCCTGGGGCGACTGTGTTGGAGAAGTGTTTCACGGCATAATATTCCGGTGTATAGCGATGGCGGCGTGTCTTCGAGTCAACCTGAACAAGTGCGTTCTGACGCCATCCCCACGGGCTTTCACCGTTGTCGGCGAGGATGAAGTTCCATATATAGTATTCCTCGCACCCTTTTCCTATGTAGTCGCTGAGGAGCATGAACGTGTGTTCACCCGCTTTCCAGTCCATGGAACCGTTGCCGCACTCACTTTCCGTTGAAATCAGTTTCAGATGTGGATATTTCTTGCGCATTGCAGTGAGGTTCTCCCGACCCTCCCATTGAAAACCGAGACCTCCGACACAGTCCTTCAGGCCTCCTACTATCCTGTCGACATACTCCGTCCGGTTGGTGTTGAACGTCCCGAGATACAGTTTCACTTCGGGATGGCGCTTGCTAAGTGTCGGGGCGAGATAGTCACGGTTGAAGCGTATTGTTCCGTCGGCGGTCCATGCGCATCCGGGATAAGGCGTGTATGAATAGGCTTCGTTCTGATACATGACCATGTCGATGGTAATTCCCTGTTCCTTATACAGGTCGATGAAGCGGCAGAACATGTCGGCGTATGCCTGCAGATAGCGCGGGTCCTGTATCAGGTAGTTTGCCGTGGCCAGCTTTGCTGGAAATTTTCCTTTCTGTTGACCGGCCATTTCGACCTCTTTCGGGTCAATGTCGGCGGCGTTTCCAAACAGGAGATAGTCTGTGCGCGGGTCGAGATTGTTGTATTTGCTGCTGCGCACGGGATAGTCCTGATTGATTTTCATCCATGCGGGCGGGCTCCACGGAGACATCCAGAAGGTCATGTCTGGATTGTATTTCATTGCGGCACGCATCAGTGGGATTATGTTCCGCTTGTCGCGTTCGATGTTGAAGTAGCGCAGTTCAAAGTCGCCTGGAACGTCACTGCATGAATACCATGAGCGGGAATAGTCGTTGGCGTTCATAGACAGCCGTCCGCGGGTGAAACGCAGGTCGCCGTCCGGAGCGAAAATGCCGTGCATGATTTCTTCCTGAACATCACGGCTGAGCATATTGAGGGCGTCCCAGTCAAGTTCGTTGAAGCATGTTCCCCATGCCTTGAACTCCTGTCCCGGTTCTGTTCCAGTGACAGTGAGTGATGGCTTGGCGGCGGCTTTAGCTTGAAGGGCTGTCTTGGATGTTTGCCAGAAACTGCCGTCCTGACTTGTTGCGATGTTGAACGTCTGTGCTGTGGCTGTTATGGCCGTTGCAGCCATGACGAGCGGAAGGAATGAATATCTGATGTTCATGTTTTGTCTTATGTTCTGATAGGTATCGTTTTTTATTCCGTTTTTTTATATCTACGGCGGCTGTCAACTTTCTCGTCGTGGCCGTTTCATTTCGTCACAGGCTCTGTTCTATTCTCCCAGACCGTCAAAGTTCCTGGCCATCCAGACGTCCATGCGTCCGGCGCCGCGGTGGTTCCATGCGTAATATGGAATGAGTGTGAGGCGTACGTCCTTGGTCCGGAGCGTGCCGTCGGCGTCGATTGAAGCCTCCTGAGCGTTGTCAACCGTGATGGCAGTCACGCTGAATGGGCGGCCGTCGCTTTCCGTGTTTCTGATTTCATAGTCTTCGGCTATGCAGAACCGGGGCTGGCGACTGAGCAGGACATGGTGGCTGTTGAAACCGTCGTTGTCGGCCTGTTCGGCGCAGTAGACCAGCGGACCGCGCTCGACGGCAATCTTGCCACGGTCGTCGGCAACCTTTGTGTTGGCCTTGACGACGCGCGGTAGCATATCGAGGTGGATGCGGATGACGTCGCCCCGCTTCCATCGGCGGCTTATGGAGAAATAGCCATCGGCAGTCAGTGCGTCATTGACTTCCGTTCCGTTGACGGTGACACTGTATTTCGGCGCCGCTCCGTCATCATAGCTGTAGAGATCGCCGGGCACGACCTGACCGCGCACCCATCCGGGGATGCGGACTTTCATCGTGAACTCCTTGCCTCGGTTGCGGTCAATGCGTATCGCGATGTCGCCGTTCCATGGATATGCCGTCTCCTGAGTCAGCGTCACGTCGCGGCCGCCGACTGCCATTGTGGCCGTGTTGGCGGCGAAGAGATTGACATAGAGGTTATTGTCGCGGACAGCATAGACGTAGCCGGGCAGCGAGGGGATGAAACGGCTGAGATTGCTCGGGCAGCAGGCACAGCCAAACCACGGCTGGCGCGTGGTGTTGTTGTCAGCATTGAAGGCATAACGACCGTCGGAAGCCAGCGGGTTGGGGTAGAAGAAGCGTCCGCCGTCAACGGACATTCCGCTGATTACACCGTTATACAATGTGCGTTCGAGGCAGTCTATGTATTTGCTCTCGCCTTTCAGAAGGAACATGCGCTGGAAGAGATAGACCATAGAGATGGCTGCGCAGGTCTCGTTGTATGCTGTCAGGTTAGGCAATTCGTAGTTGCTGCCGAACGACTCGCCGGCATGGCGCGCGCCGACACCGCCTGTGAGATAATACTTTTTTCCGATAATGTTTTCGCAGATTGCGTCTATTGCCTTGATATAGGAGCTGTCGCCCGTGAGCGCGGCAACGTCGGCCATGCCCGCATACATGTATCCTGCGCGCACGGCGTGACCCACGGCCTCGTTCTGTTCCGTCACAGGCTTGTGGCTCTGGCTGTAGGCATTCTTGCGTTTTGTCTTACCGCGCATGTCGAGGAAGAACTTTGCTTCGTCAAGATAGCGCTTGTCGCCTGTGAGGACATACATCCGTGCCAGAGCCATCTCGGCTATCTGATGGCCAGGGACGACGCATGCCTGTCCCTCAGCCGGGCCTACCTCGCGGATGACGCAGTCGGCATAACGCCTGACGATGTCGAGAAACTTGCGGCTGCCCGTGGCCTGATAGTGGGCGCAGGCTGCGTCGGCCATGTGGCCGAGGTTATAGAGTTCGTGGCTGAGGTCCTCCTCCTTGACCCACCGCTGCTGTCCGGCCCAGGGATGAGGCTTGGCGGGATTGATGGTGCGGGCGGTGTAGAGATAGCCGTCCTTCTCTTGTGCGGCGCCGACAATGTCGAGCACACTGTCGATGTAGGTCTCCAACCGCTTGTCGGGATAGGTCTGGAGCAGATAGCTCGCGCCCTCTATGGTCTTATAGACGTCGGTATCGTCGAATGAGAAGCCCATGAATTTGCCGACGTCGTAGGTGTCGCTCGGGTTGGCGGCCTTGACGAAATTGGCATATCGTCCCTCGCTTTCGCATTTGCTGAAGGCCAGTGGTATTGTCGTTTCACGTGCCGCCTTGATACGGTCGCCCCAGAATGTGGCGGGCGCAATCTTTACAGAAGTGAATGCCACGGGTGTGTAGGGATAGCCATAGTCGTCGGTTTGGGCCGTGGCATGGCCGAATGTCAAAGCCGCGGCAAATAGCATTATGTATCCTCTCATTTGTTTAATAGTTGTTAGGTAATTACTTAGAAAATGACGTAGTTGGTTTTTATTCTACAAATGTACAATAAAAATACGAAATAACGCACTGTCTGAATGAATAAATGCTATTCCAGGGGAGGAATGGCAGAGGAATGGCCGGATGTTATTACTCCGTGCGGGGCGGGCAGAGACGTTTTTGCAGCTTTTTGATGCCTATTGAGAAAAAATGTGATTGTGGAAGCGGTGGTTAGTTTAAAATTTTGTATATTTGCTGCATATTCATTTAACCGTATAATGGAAAGATATTAATTTAATTATCGTATGGAAAGTTTTGCAGAAAGACTGAAACGTTTTTGCAGTCCGGCCGGACATCCGGACTGGTGGCTGTCGTGGGCGGGTGTCTTCATCGGATGTTTTATCATGGCTGCCGGATTTGTGTTTTTCATCAATCCTTATAATATTGTGCCGGGTGGTGTATATGGCGCGAGTATCGTGTTGCACAACCTGTTCCCCTCAATTCAGGTAGGAACGTTCGGCTATATGTTTGATATTCCGTTGTTGATACTTTCAGCATGGCTGCTTGGAGCGAAACTCGGGTCTCGAACTCTTGTGGCGGCAATGACTACACCGCTTATAATGAATGTCATTTCGGCGCTCATCTACCCCACGAGTGAGGCCCTCCATCAGCTTGACCCGTCTCAGCTGCTGGGTGGATGTATGGACATGACGGACCATCTGATGCTCACGAGCATCGTTGGCGCAACTCTGATTGGTATAGGACAGGGAATTGTGGTTCGCAATCAGGCGACCACGGGCGGCAGTGATATTGTGGCGATGATACTCCAGAAGTACTGCCATATTCGGTTCTCTATAGGAATAATGATGGTCGATGCGTTCGTTGTGTGCTTCGGACTGGTGGTCATCGGCTTTGGTGTCGGCAGTCCTGACGACACGTCAAGTCCCTCATGGTTACTCTCGTTTTACTCGCTGATTTCGATATTCGTCTCTGCCCGCGTGCTGGCATACGTCATCAATGGTGCGAAGGACGACAAACTGCTCTTCGTCATCAGTGAGAAAAAGATGGTGGAACTTCACCGTTTCATCCTGAAGGATCTCGACCGTACGGCCACGTGCATCAAGAGCAGCGGACTTTATACCGGTGCGGAGAAAGAGATGCTTTTTCTTGTTGTGAGTCATAAAGAAGTCACGGCTGTCAAAAGCAAGATAAAGGAGACCGACCCGCGGGCTTTCGTTGTGGTCACCGATGCCTACGACACGTTCGGAGAAGGATGGAAGCAGTTGCCCTCGGCCGACGAGGTGCAGCCGGAATAGGGAGGAAAAGGAGAAAATATAAGGAGATAGAAGAAGATAAAAGGAGATAAAGGACAATAGTCTTAGTTCAAGCAACAAGACTATTGTCCTTTATCTCCTTTTATCTTCTTATATTTTAGAATAGCGTCAGCGTATAGAGATATACCACTGCGGCCGGAATGGCAATCAGTGAAGAGTCAAACCGGTCGAGCATACCGCCGTGGCCGGGAAGTATCCTTCCGCTGTCCTTGATGCCGAGAGTGCGCTTGAATAGACTTTCAACGAGGTCTCCCCATGTTCCGAAGACAACAACGACAAGCCCAAGACCAATCCATTCATACATGCTCAGAGACAGATCGTTCACTCCATAGCTGTCGGTAAAATGCCATATCAGTGCGGCTACGGCCATGACGAACACAGCACCACCAATCGAACCTTCCCAACTTTTTCCTGGACTGATACGGGGAAACAGTTTGTGACGTCCCAAAAGTGAGCCACAGCAGTAGGCGCCTGTGTCGTTCAACCATAAGAATACAAATACGCTGAGCGGCATCAGATAGGTGTAGACAACGCCTTCCGGTGTCGCGCGGAAAGCAAGTACATTGAGCAGCGAGAATGGGAGGGCGACATAAATCTGCGCCATCATCGTGTATGCCCAGTTGTTGATGGGGTCGGGATTCTTCGCGTACAGCTCGGCCACGAGCAGATAGACTATGGTCACGAGATATGGGATAAACACCGTTGATGGTGTCAGACTGCTACAGAAGCCGGTCATGGCGAAAAAGAGATAGACGCCGGCCACCGTGGAGATAAAGCGGTTGGTGTCCACGCCGTCGCGCATGTTCACAAGACCGGTGAATTCCCACACGGTCAGCCCCGTGACGAGGGCGAAGAGCAGCGCCATGGCCGTGTGGTTGATGAAGCACACCACGATGGCGGCAACAAAGAAGACACCCGTAATGGTGCGTACTATGAAGTTTTTCATATCGTTGATACTTTTCGTTTGTTGTATGTCAACACCTCTTCCGCCGGCCTTAAGCCTTACGGTCAGAAGTGTCCGGGGAATCCGTCGCCGGCTCTTCGCCGTCCTTTCCGTTCTCCGGATAGTTTCCATTCTGTTCAGCCGCCTGTCGCGCCAGCTCTTCGGCACGGCGCTCTGCCATGGCTTCGGCCTCGGCACGCTGTTGGGCCTCGAGCAGCTCTTCGGCGCGGCTCGTCCACGGGCGCTTTCCGAAGATTGCCTCCACGTCTTCGGCGAAGATGACTTCGCGGCTCACCAGCAATTCCGCCAACTGTGCATGACCCTCGCTGTGTTCACTGAGGATGCGTTTGGCACGGTCATACTGCTCGTTGATCATCCGGAGAACCTCATCGTCCATTATCTTGGCCGTGGTTTCGGAGTAGGGGCGTTGGAAATTATATTCGTTGTTGTTATAGTAGCAGATGTTTGGCAACTTGTCGCTCATGCCGGCAAAGGCAATCATTCCATAAGCGCTTTTGGTTACACGTTCCAAATCGTTCATGGCTCCGGTGGATACCTTTCCGGTGAAGAGTTCTTCTGCTGCACGTCCTCCCAGCGTTGCACACATCTCGTCAAGCATTTCATCCTTGGTTGTGATGGCGCGCTCTTCAGGCAGATACCATGCGGCTCCGAGAGCCCGTCCGCGTGGCACGATGCTCACTTTGACAAGTGGGTTGGCGTGTTCCGTGAACCATGAGATAGTGGCATGGCCGGCCTCATGTATCGCGATGGTCCGCTTTTCGCTGTCGGTCATGATCTTTGTCTTCTTTTCCAGACCGCCGATGATGCGGTCAACGGCATTGAGGAAATCCTGTTTTCCCACGGTCTTGCTGTCATGGCGTGCGGCGATCAGGGCAGCTTCATTGCAGACATTGGCGATGTCGGCACCAGAGAATCCCGGTGTCTGACGTGCAAGATAGTCAATGTCCAGCGTTTCGTCTGTCTTTATAGGCTTCAGATGAACTTTGAAAATGGCTTTACGTTCGTTCAGATCAGGTAAATCAACGTGTATCTGGCGATCGAAACGTCCGGCGCGCATCAGTGCCGAGTCAAGAATGTCGGCACGGTTGGTGGCCGCGAGGATTATCACTCCGCTGTTGGTGCCGAATCCGTCCATTTCCGTGAGCAGTGCGTTGAGCGTGTTTTCGCGTTCGTCGTTGCCTCCCATGGCCGGATTTTTGCTGCGGGCACGGCCCACAGCGTCAATTTCGTCGATGAATATGATACATGGAGATTTCTCCTTGGCCTGTCGGAAGAGGTCGCGTACGCGGCTTGCACCGACACCGACAAACATTTCCACAAAGTCGCTTCCGCTCATTGAGAAGAACGGAACGCCGGCTTCACCGGCCACAGCTTTGGCCAACAGGGTCTTTCCGGTGCCCGGAGGCCCCACGAGAAGTGCTCCCTTTGGTATCTTTCCGCCCAGCTCGGTATATTTCTGAGGATTCTTTAGGAAATCGACAATTTCCTGCACTTCTTGTTTGGCGCCGGCTTGTCCGGCGACGTCCTTGAACGTCACATTTATCTCTCCGCCGTTCTCATACATCTTGGCCTTGCTCTTGCCGACGTTGAAGACGCCTCCTCCTCCTCCGGCGCCTCCTCCCATTCGGCGCATGATGAATATCCAGACGGCTATGATGATGACGAGTGGCAGGAGATTGTATATCATCATGTTGATGAAGTTGTTCTCCTTCTTGTTGTCATAGCTGTAGTCACCAGTGAACTTTTTCTGCTGACGGGCGTTGTTGACAAACTGTTCCACCTTGTCGACGGAGCCGATCTGCACTGAGACGGAAGGCTCCTTCCCGGTCTGCTCCACTCCTTTCTTGAATACTTCGCGTATGTGTTCGGGTTTGACATACATCTGGAGCGTGTTCTGTTCCTTGTTGACCACAATCTTTGAGGCATAGCCTTTGTTGACCATGGTCTGGAACTGCTGATAGGATGTTTCCGTCTTTATGCTGGAGTTTTCTGTTCCTCCTTGTGTGAAATAGATTCCCAGCAGGACTATTCCGGCGATGATATATATCCAGTTCATGTTGAACTTCGGCATATTCATCTTTGGGTTGTTCTGATTGTTGTTGTCCATACTCTTGTTGTTAGGTGACTGATGGGTACCCGTCGGCCGCTTGGTCTACGGGAGAGCGTCTGACTTAGTCAAGATCAGGGATGTTGGTGATGGCAGCGTCCTCCCAAAGGTGTTCGAGGTCGTAGTATTCGCGGACATCGGGCAGGAATATGTGAACCATTACGTTGCCGTAGTCCATCGCAACCCACTGGGCGTTTGTCAGTCCGACCGTCTTAACGGGTTTTTCACCTGCGTTAATGCGTACATATTCGCTGACGGAATCGGCCACGGCTTCAACTTGTGCCGGCGATGTTCCTTGGCAAATCACGAAATACTGGCAGATTGCTCCTTCTATGTTATTCAAGTCTGCTATTACGATGTTGCTGCCTTTTTTCTCCTGTATGCCATTTACAATGGCTTGAACCAAATTGTTTGCTTGTTCCATTTATATAATATAATGTGCGTTATAATTGCCCGCAAAGGTAATGTAATTCAGAGTAACGGCAAAATAAATTGGCATTTATTAGCAATTTCGGGGCCGTTACGGCTATAACTGAAAACGGCGAACGGAGCTTTAGCTCTATTCGCCGTTTTGTTGTTGGGATACTCGGACTCGAACCAAGAATGACAGGACCAGAATCTGTAGTGTTACCATTACACCATATCCCAATTTTTAAGTTGCTTTCAGTTTGTTTCCCGATTGCGAGTGCAAAGGTACTACATTTTTTGAAACTAACAAAACTTTTGCCGATTTTTTTTAGTTTTGGCTCGTTTTTTATTTGTTTTATATATGTTTCATGCATGTTTTAGGCGTGTCTGCGGGGATGTGGCAGGAGGTTGACTGTGTAGATTTAACATACCCACAGGATTTTCGGACAGACCTCGTTTTATGGTATATGTACAAATGCGGTAGGGGATTTCGGGTTGAAGGTCAAACGGACATAAGTAAGCTGTCAATGAGAGAATGACAGCCAAGCGATATAAGGGCAACGGTCATGTCTGCTAAACGAACAGCCCACGAAACCTTTGTGGCATCGTGGGCTGTGTTGATAGCAATTCAGCTATCGTTATTGAAATTTGCAATTTCTTTTCGTTTTATGTGTCTGTCAGACTGTTCTTATTCCTTGTTCTCAGCGTTGATAGCCTTGATCTTTTCACGAACAAGATTCATTTCGTCCTTCAGTTTCTGAACCTTGCGGTTCATTTCGTCGATGAGGCTATTGCCTTTCTTGCTTGAAGCATTGAGGAAACCGATGTTGTTTTCATACGTCTGCACTTCGCTGCGTATTGCTTCATACTGACGCATCAGGCGTGCGCGCTCGTTGTCGAGAGCGTTTTCGCCCTGTTCTGCCACGTTCTTCAGCTTGTTCTTGAAGTTTGACAGGCGTCTGCGTGCAACACTGATATTCAGTTCCTTGTATATATTGTTCAGGATGTTGTGATATTCCTCATAGAGCTTGTCTTTCTCCTTGTAGGGCACATGTCCTATGGCATTGTATTCCTCAACGAGTTTCTGAACAGCTTCCTGAGTTGCTTCTGCAGCATTTTCGAGGAGAGTCTGTAGCTTGGCAATCACTTCACGCTTGAGTTCCAGATTGGTGTGTTCCTCGTTTCGCTGTCCGGCGTTGGCGGAGTTGCGTGCTTCGAAGAAGTGGTTGCATGCTCCAAGGAATTCTTCCCATAGCTGATCGCCCAACTTTTTTGGAACGGTTCCTATAGTCTTCCATTCTTTCTGCATGGCCATCATCTTGTCTGATGTGGACTTCCAGTCCGTGCTGTCCTGCAGAGCCTTGGCCTTTTCCACCAGTGCACGCTTGCGATCGGCGTTATTCTTGAATGTTTCTTTGAGTGTCTTGAAGTATTCCGCCTTGCGTCCGAAGAAGTCGTCGCAGGTTGCGCGGAATCTCTCGAAGATCTTGACATTCATCTTTTGTGGAGCAAATCCTATGGTTTTCCATTCGGCCTGCACCTCGATGATTTCTTTTGTATGGCGTTCCCAGTCGTTGGTTCCCTTGTTCTCCTCGGCGGCGATGGCCTCCACCTTTTCACAGAGTGCCGTCTTGCGTGCCAGGTTTTCCTCTTCCTTGGCTCTCAAGTCTTCAAAGTGCTGCTGGTGGCGCTTGTTTATGACAGTCGATGCTGCCTTGAAGCGGGCCCATATTTCTTCTCTCAGCTCCTTGTTCACAGGGCCTGTCTCGCGATATTCCTGATGGAGTTTCTGCAGCTGGTGGAAAGCGCTGATGAGGTCTTCCTCCTCAGCCAGTTTTTCGGCAGCCTCACAAAGGCGTGTTTTGGCCTCCAGATTCTTCTTGAAGTCATATTCACGTGCTTCGCTGTTCAGTTTGAGCAGGTCATAGAACTGCTCGACATAGAGCTGATAGCTGCGCCAAACCTCGTTGGCACGTGCCGGCGGAATGTTCTTTATTTCTTTCCATTCCTGTTGCAGCGCTTTGAATTCCTGATATGATTTGTTGGCTTCTTCGGGTGAAGTCACCATAGCCTTGATTTTCTCAATGATGTCCAGCTTGCGCTTGAGGTTTTCCTCTTTCTCAGCTTCTTGTTCCTTGAAGATACGTGTGCGCTTTTCCTTGACAATGCTCATTTCGGCCTTAAACGCTTCCTCGCACTCGTCGGGCACTATCTGATAGCTCTCCGGATCGCCTCCGCCGTCGATGTATGCCTTGTGGGCAGCCTCACGTTCGGCTGTGAGCATCTTGTAGAAAGCCGTCTTCAGCAGGTCGATTTCCTCCTTTACGGGAGGTTCTTCGCTGTGTGCGATTTCCTTAACTCTTTCGAGCACTTCCTTCTTTGTCGTGTAGACCTTGCGGAACGTCTCCTCTGCGGGAGCCACAGTTCCCTCTGAGGCATTGTCTACCAGGTCGGTTGCCGGTTCCATTGCATTTCCGGCAACGGTATCAACGGTTTCCACCACGTTTTTCACGTCTTCTGTCTTGCCCATTTCGAGGGCATTTTCTTGAGAGTCCATCATTTAAACCTTTTTAGTCGATGATTCGTTTTGGATTTTCTTTCCGGCTGCCTATGTGGCGTTCAACGTCTTTTTTACCGTTGAGCGCGCTTCCGGCGTTGCCGTCTTTTGGCGCTCCGTCAGTGACGGAAAGCTGTCACTTATGTATCAATTTTGCCACAAACTTACGTAAAAATATTGTAATTGCCTAAACTTCAAGCGTTTTTTTTCACTTTTACGGTCAAATGAGCCTCTTGTGACGGAAAATCCACCAGAATATGGCAGAGATGCCGACAGAAAGAACCAGGGCTATGGCAAAACCGAAGCGGCTGTTCTCCATGCCGTTGATGAGGTTCATTCCGAAGAGGCTTGCGATGAGCGTAGGGAACATCATGAGAATTGACACGGACGTGAGCGTTCGCATGACCGTATTCATGTTGTTGTTGATGATGCTCGAATAGGTATCCATTGTCGATTCGAGAATGTTCGAATAGATATTGGTTGTCTCTCTGGCCTGCGTAATCTCGATGTTGACGTCTTCGATGAGGTCGGCGTCCAACTCGTCTATCTGCAGCTTGAACTTCAGCTTGGAAAGCAGCGTCTCGTTGCCGCGGATGGACGTGATGAAATATGTGAGCGAGTCCTGAAGCCGGCTGAGACCGATGAGCGACTCGTTGTTGACCTCACGGTCGAGATTGCGCTTGGCTTTTTCAATGAGGCTGTTTATCTGCTTGAGTCGCTTCAGATACCAGACGGCAGAGGAGAGAAACAGGCGGAAAATCATGTCCACGTGGTCGGTAAAGCCTTCTCCGCGCTTCTGCTGGTAGCTGACGAAATCGATCATCATGTTCGTCTCATAGTAGCAGACGGTGATGGTCACGTCACGCTTGTGGATGATACCGAGCGGCACGGTGGTGTAAGGCGTCCGCGAGCGTATTTCCTTGACGTATGGGATACGCAGGATTATGAGCATCCAGCCGTCGTCGTATTCATAGCGGGCACGCTCGTCTGTATCGCTGATGTCAGAAAAGAAGTAGTCGGGAATCTTGAACCGTTTCTCCAGTTCTTCCTGATCCTCCTCGGTGGGGCATGTCACTTGTATCCAGCAGTTGGGCTGCCACTCCTCGAGGGTGGTGAGCCCTCCGGTTGTGTTCCAGTAAGTCTTCATAATTGCTAATCCTCCGTTTTTTGCGAACAAGAAACAAGCGCGGCGGATTAGCTCTTCCGGAGCTATCCACGGCACCTAAAATGTTAAGTTCTCCGCGTGATAATCGTCCATAAATTTTTCTTTGATTTTACTTTTGCGGTGCAAAGGTAAGAAAAAAGTTGTAAACAGCCGCCCAAACGCATTAAAAATCGAATAATAATGAAACATTCCGTCATTCGCTATATTGTGCCGTAGCCCCATAACGTCATGTCGGCTGACATGTTTCATGCCCCGGAAGCGTCTCCGTAGCCATGTTCCCGCAAGTCCTGATTAAAGTAAAATGAGGACCGGAGCCTGCCAACAGGCAGTACGTCCGGTCCTCATTGTTAATAAGCGCAGGCTTTATTTTTCTCCGACTTCTTCCAGCGTCTTCTTCAACAGTTCCCAGAACGGGGCTACGGTTTCTATCAGGGCGCGCTCACTCGTCGTGTGGGGAGAGCGCATGGTCGGGCCCATCGACACGACGTCGAGGTGAGGATACTTGCCGAGAATGATTGAACACTCCAGTCCGGCGTGGTCAACCTGTATGATGCCGTCCTCGCCGTTGAGCTCTTTGTAGATGCGGAGCAGCAGATGGAGGATTTCGCTGTCGGGATTGGGATCCCAGCCGCAGTAGCTTCCGGAAGTCTCCACTTTCATGCCGGCCATGGAGAGACAGCTCTCGATCATCGTCGTAACATATTCCTTCATGTCCTCGCGTGCGCTGCGGGGCAGGAGTTTGATGGCAGCGTGACCGCCCTCAATGTCTATGATGGCGAGGTTGCTTGATGTCTCGACAACGTCGGGATATGACGGAATCATGCGGATTACGCCGTCGTGGCAGGCGTAGATGGCGTTGACCAGATTGTCCTGGATTTCCTCCGGAACCTCCGTCTTGGGTGTCTCGGTGTCTTCGGCGGTGAACGATATGCCGCTTTCAATTCCCTTATATTCGTCAATGAAGTCCTGTTCCCATTCTGTGACGAGTTCTTTCAGCGCCTCAACGTTCTCCTTCGGCAGTGTCAGGACGACTTCGGCCTTGAACGGAATGGCGTTGCGCATGTTGCCTCCGTGCCATGTCGCCAGGCGTGCCTCACACTCGGCGATGGCCTCGCGGACGAAACGCACCATCAGCTTGTTGGCGTTTCCGCGGCCCTCGTGTATCTCCAGGCCGGAGTGGCCGCCCTTGAGTCCCTGAAGAGTCACGCGCACGGCGGCGTCTTCCGGATCTGTCTCGGCTTCCTTGTAGTCGAGTGTTGCGTTCACGTCGATGCCGCCGGCACTTCCGATGACGAACTTGCCCCATGTCTCGGAGTCGAGATTGATGAGGATGTCGCCGTTGAGTTCGCCTTCGGGAAGGTTCGTCGCACCGAAGAGACCGGTCTCCTCATCAGCTGTGATGAGTGCTTCAACGGGTCCGTGTTTCAGTGTCTTGTCTTCCATTATGGCCATGATTGCGGCCACGCCCAGACCGTTGTCAGCGCCGAGGGTCGTTCCTTTGGCTCTCACCCATCCGTCTTCCACGTAAGTCTCAATAGGGTCGTTGACGAAATCATGCGTGCTGTCCGGTGCTTTCTGCGGCACCATGTCCATGTGGGCCTGCAGGATGATACCCTTGCGGTTCTCCATTCCCGTTGTGGCGGGTTTGCGCATGACGATGTTGTCGGCAGCATCCTTGAACGCTTCCACGCCGGCTTCTTTTGCGAAGTCGAGCAGGAATTGCTGCACTTTCTCCAAATGTCCCGAAGGACGCGGCACCTGTGTCAGCGCGTGGAAGTTGCGCCAGATGCACTCAGGGTTGAGGTTTTTGATTTCTGTAGCCATAATAGGTTGATTTTGTAGGTTTATTGTATCAATACGTTTGTTCGTTTCGTAAACGCCAGCCATGCCCACGCCCAGATTCCGAGCATTATCACGAGTATCGTCTGGACCGTGTGGACGATGAGGACGAAGTAGAGGGCGTCGCTTTCGGCCACGCCATAGAGAATGAGCATGGTCTTTACGGCGAAATGCCACGGTCCGGCACCGTTCGGGGTGGGAACCAGAACGGCAATGCTTCCGGCGACGAAGGTCACCAGCGCACAGGCCATTCCGAGGCCGGACGTGAAGCTGAAGCAGAAGAACGTGAGGTAGTAGTGGAGGAAATAGCAGACCCAGATGCCTATGGTGAAGAGTGCGAACAGCGGCATGTTGGCCACGTTGCGCAACGACATCACCCCCTGTAGTATTCCGCCCAGCGTCGTTTTCACCTTATTATATATAGCGAGCTTCTTCAGGAGCAGATGGAGTAGGAGTGCTACGGCTATGGCGCAGACAGCCGTCACGGCATATCCAGCCGGCGAAAAACCGCGCATGATGCTTTCGACGCTCGTGCCGGTGCGGTCGAAGAATATGTCGAATATCCTGAACTGGAGCAGCAGCGCCATTCCCGCCACGGCCGCCACAACAAGCGAGTCGATGGCGCGTTCGGTCACCACCGTGCCCAGTGCCTTTGCAAACGACACCCCGTCGTAGCGTTTCAGCACCCCGCAGCGCGTGAATTCGCCGATGCGCGGGACGACAAGGCTGGCGGCGTAGGACAGAAAGACAGAATTGACACATGTCGTCGTGCGCGGATGTTCACCAGCCGGCTCCAAAGTCTGTCTCCACCGCAGTCCGCGGAGCAGCTGGGCGCCAATTCCGAAGGGAAAGGACAACAGCATCCACGTCCAGTCCATGTCGTGGCTCATAAAGTGTCCGATGCTTTTGAAATCGAACCCGCGGTACATCCAATAGAGAATGACACCGCCAAGAATGACCGGCATCATTATCTTGATGATGCTCTGTACTGTCTTTTTTAGTTCCATACGATATGCAAATATACACCATTTTGGGCGTAACGCAAAATAAAATCCTCAAAGTTATTTTCGATTAGGGCTTTCCCTATCCATTTTTCGGGATATCCCCATTGACTTTATGTTTAAAATCCTTATCTTTGCAAAGTCAGCGGTGAGGCCGGTGCGGCCGTCCGTTGTGATTTGATGAACATTACTATCGACTGATTATGAAAAGAATTCCGGCTTATCTTTTGTGTGCTCTGCTCGTCTTGACCGGCTGCGGCACAAACACTCATGCAGAACAGGGAGCAGTCAACGGTGCTGTCTTCGGTTCAATCTTCGGTTCCGTTCTCGGCGGAATATTAGGCGGTCCGCGCGGCAGCGACATCGGATCGCTCGGCGGAGCCATGCTCGGAGCATCCATAGGTGCGGCCGTCGACAAGGCCGAACAGCGAGACCGCTACCCGCGCGGCGGCTATGAGCGTCCGCGCCGGAGCAACGACAATGGCGACACCGGCCGGTATGACGACGCGCGCGGATATGACGACGGCAGCGGTTTCGATCCGTCCAACAGCGGAGATGATCGCATCACGTTCGACTCATCACCGTCTGACGGCTATCCGTCTGCCGGCAGCGACGTCTATACCACGGTCCGCCCACGGACGGTATCGCTCGAACAGCTCAGCCGGAACGTGTCGGGAGGCAGCGGTGTGCGCTTCAACAGGCTCATCGAAATACGCAACGCCAGCTTCGTGGATGCTGACGGCGACGGCGTGATACGTCGTGGGGAGCAGTGCAAGGTTTCGTTTGACATCATGAACCGCTCGTCGGAATCGCTCCACGACATCAATCCCATTGTGGCCGAGACAACGGGAAACACTCATATCCACATATCTCCGTCGGTGAAAATCGAACGCATCCCGCCAGGACGCGGCATGCGCTATACGGCCGTGGTCTTCGGCGACAGCAAGCTGAAGGACGGTGAGGTCGTCATCAAGGTCGGCGTCGTTCAGGGCGGCAGCGAGATCGGTTCGCAGGTGGAGGAGTTCCATGTTGCCACGAAGAAAAAATAAACACTCCGGATTATAGGATGAAGAAGCGGAGAATGTGTGCATATAACCACATTCTCCGCTTTTTCGGTATGTATTCATGGTTGGATTTCACATTTTAGTAGTCCAACCGGTAAGATAGCGTTTCTACGGACGGAGTACGTGTGGTAGTCATTGCTGATGAATAGATATTGAAGATTCGTTTTATGTCACGGCTCTTTCATTTAAGTCTCATATAGTTCAATCATGTAAATAACAGGATGAAAATACATATAGACGTTTCGTTAAATGAAATAGACAAGAGAGCTTTTATTACATGGGTCGCGTAACGGTGTTACACGGCCCATGTAACGGTGTTACACGGCCCATGTAACGGTGTTACACGGCTCATGTAACGGTGTT
>CAMWVS010000009.1 GCA_947177775.1 uncultured Prevotella sp. | reverse complement strand
GTCGTATATCATCCGCGACCACGACCGTCGCAAGTTTGAGGCGCGCAAGGCATTCGTAGCGGAATGCGTAGCACGGATGAACGATAAGTACGGAGAGGGAACGGTCACTGCCGAGGTCAACGACCAGTACTACAACATGAAGGAAAAAATCGATCCGTGCATGCACGTCATCGACCTCGTTCTGAAAGCCATGCAGGACTGCGGCGTGGCGCCGAAGGTTGAACCGATACGTGGAGGAACAGACGGCGCACAGTTGTCGTTCAAGGGGTTGCCCTGTCCCAACATATTCGCCGGCGGCGTCAATTTCCACGGTCCTTACGAGTTCGTAAGCATCCAGTCTATGCAGAAAGCCATGGAAGTCATAGTCAGAATATGCGAACTGACAGCCGGATATAACGATTGAAACAAAAGATAAAAAAGAAGAGGGCTGCGCTCAAGTCATTGTTTTTTTGACATTCCAAGCGCAGCCCTCTTTTTTTCCGACTTACAAGACGCAGCCTCTCAATCTTCAACCTTCAGCTTCTGAAGTGACTCTTCCTCGCCGACAACCCATATTATGTCACCTTTCGAAAACCGATGGCCGGGTTCCATCTGTGAAAGATTCTCTTCTCCCTCCTCAATGCCTACCACCATACAGTTGTAGTCACTGCGTATGCCGCTTTCCTGAAGCGTTTTGCCTATGAACGGACTGCTGCCCGTGATGACCATCTGACGGAGTTTCATCTCACGCTTCTCAAATTCCGGATCGTCACCATAGACCTCCTCACGCAAAGCCGCACCCATGTTTGTCAGCTGGTCGTCGCTTCCCACCACACGCACCCTGTCTCCAGGAAATATGACAGAACTGCCGTCAGGGATATTCATGCGGCGGTTGGCGCGCAGAATGCTGCTGACGTGGACACCAAATTTCTGGCGCAGGCTTAGCTCGGCCAGTGTGCGGCCGGCCCACATCGAATCGTATGGAATGTCGAAATCGGCCAAGTGGATGTCGCGGTCCAACAGATGGCCCTCATACAAGGGACGTTTGCGACCATGAACCTGGGCCTCTATGTCGCGCGAACGGAGGTTCTTGATGAACAGCCGCTCCAGTCTTATGCTGCTGTGCTTCAGCCGGCGGGAAAGCACCATACCTATCACAAGGGCTACGGCGATGGTTATTATAAAAGCATTGGCAAAACGACTGAGATAGTTGCAGACATAGAAGACGAACGAACAAGCTATAACCACGCGTACGATAATCGTGAAGATTAGCGGCAGATGATTGAGGCGGCTCTCCGCCCACAGCCCCTTGAACTCCTCACTGTGGTTCTTCTTCATCACCATTGCACGCAGAAACGGCGATATGAGCAGCACCGTCAGGGCACCGCAGACGAAATTGGCCGTCCAGTGCCAGCCGGAAAGGATATGGCGGATGAAAGGCAGAAAGACCGTAAGCATGACGAAGATTATGGCGATGGAAAGTATGGAGTATACCACGACGTTGATGGTCATCTGAGTGAGAAGGCTCTTCCACTTGTTCTTTGCCGCCGATGTTGACGGATGGCTGAGCGTGATGTGGTTGAGGAAGACTATCACGCCTGACGGCAGACGACGCTCCATCAAAGTGTAGCAGGGCGTAGCGGCACGCATCATGTAGGGCGTGAGGAAGGTTGTGATAACCGAGACTGCCACGACAACGGGATAGAGAAAGTCACTGATGACACCGAGGGAAAGGCCGAGAGATGCTATGATGAACGCGAACTCACCTATCTGCGCCATCGAAAAACCGCACTTCATGGCTGTCTTCAACGGCTGTCCGCTGAGAAGATAGCCGAACGAGCCGAGCACAGCCTGCCCGATGAGTATCGTCAGGACTATGGTGACTACCGGCAAGGCATATTCAACCAGTATCCTTGGTTCGACAAGCATACCTACTGAAACGAAAAAGATTGCTCCAAAGAGATTTTTCACAGGCTCTACGAGCTTTATTATCTTGTCGGCCTCAACCGTTTCTGCCAATATGCTGCCCATTACGAAGGCACCGAAAGCACTGCTGAAACCCACCTGAGTGGACACAACGGCCATCAGGCAGCACAGCCCGAGCGACACGATGAGCAGTGTCTCTTCGTTGATGAGCTTACGGACGTTGCGCAGGAACATAGGAATGAGGAAGATTCCGACCACAAACCAGAGTATCAGAAAGAAAGCGATACTGAGAACACTGCGCAACATCTGACCGCCGTCAGGGCTGCTTCCACCGGCAACGGCCGCCAGCATGACCATCATTACGATGGCGAGAACATCCTCGAGAATGAGCACGCTCATCACCAGACCGGCAAAGCGCTGCTGACGCAGACCGAGATCATCGAACGCCTTATATATAATGGTGGTGGAACTCATGGCCAGCATGCCGCCGAGAAAGATGCAGTCCATCTGCCGCCAGCCGAACATCTTTCCGGCGGAGAAGCCCATCATCATCATACAGAAGATGATGGTGCAGGCGGCTATGACCGGCGCCGCACCCATCTTGAGAATCTTCTTGAACGAGAAATCAAGTCCGAGGGAAAACAAGAGGAAGATAACGCCGATGTCGGCCCACGTCTTTACGTCGGCACTATCCATGACAGACATCGTGTAGGGCATGTGAGGACTGACCAGAAAGCCGGCCACGATATAGCCGAGGACAAGCGGTTGTCTGAGTTTTTTGAAAATAAGCGTAACTGTTCCTGCCACAACCAGTATAAGGGCAAGGTCTTTCACGAGTTCCGGTAATTCTGCCATTCTATACTTTTAAATTATTAATTCTTGAACTTCAATCATAAATAGCTCCACAACATTCCCGGATACACAATGCGCTGACATACATCCATATAGCTCTGTCTGTCCTACATGCGGAACAGACAAAGGCTCAATACCATTGCACCGAGTTGCTGTAGCTGCTGCGTTTGTCATATTTGAGCGCGTCAGTGAGTGTCGCGGCGTTGCAGCGGAAAGAGAAGTTATAGCTTGTGTAGGGTGAAAGCACCACGGAACATGACATGCTGAAGCAGTGCAGGTCACGGGAAAGTGATGCCGTTGTCATCGAGATTTTCTTGTTTTCAAAGTCATAACCGGACGAGAAACTGATGTTCCAGCCGTCACTGATACGCACGTTGCCACTGAAATTGAGGGTCTGTGTGATTCCGTAAGGATAGCGCATCTTGTTGTAGTTGAACGCTGCGCTCATGTCCTCGCGCATGGAGATGCCATAACCGAAGCTGAGAGACCACGGCAGACTGAACGCCATATAGCCGTCTTCGTCCGTCTCCGCCTTTCCGGCGTTCTCCTTGCGGGCTCCACGCTGACCTTTCTGCATGGTGTCGTCCTCGTTCGTCTCGCGCTCATAGTCGTCCTCGTCGTCCTCCTCATTCTTCTTATTGTCGTTCTTGTTGACACGCTCTCCGCGCAGCCACTTGAAGAAGTTGGACACCTTTTTGTTGTCCAGCGTATAGGAAAGGTTCTGCGACATGCCCTGGAAACGGCCGAACTTGCCCTGGCTGTAGAGCGTGGTGTGCTCGCTGAGGCGAGGTTTTCCTTTCTCGTCCAGCTCGTAGGCGTATGTCGCGAAGACCGCATTCATATTGAAAGTATAGTTCTTCGTCAGCTTCAGACGCAGACGGGTGCTGAGGTCACTCCACGGACGTATGTCCGTAGCCATATTGTATGACATGCTGGCTCCCAGCTCGTCGATGATGCTTATCTTCTTAACGCCCGAGCTGTCGCGGTCCGACCGTATTTTCATCTCGATATTGTTGGAGATGTCCACCGATACACTTCCCGTCTTTCCGCGTCCCGGCACACCATAGAGACCGTTTGAATAGGGCGAGTACTCCACGAGCGAGACATTTCCGTCGGCATCAGTACGCTGATAGGACTCATAGTAGCCATAGCGACGTGTGCTGAAATCCGGGGCGTAGTTGAAGCTGACCTGTGGTGTGAAGACGTGGCGAATGGCCACTATTTTGTCGCCGAAGAGCTTCCTCCAAGGCACGTACATACCGTAGAGCTTGGTCGACGCGCTGACGCTCATCGTCCAGTTGTAGATATTGTAGAATCCGTCTATGGTATCCGTGACCTCACGCTGGGCGTCGCCGTCCCACGAACGCATGATTTTCGTGGTGTACATCCGGTCGGTGAAGTTGAACGACGGGTTGATGTTCAGATAGTTGAACAGAGTGAAGTTGGCACTGATCGGAATACTGTGCTGGATTCCGTTACGCCAGTCGCGCGTCAGACTGGAGTGCATGAGCAGATATTCTTTCGTGCTTATTGAGTTGCTGATCTGTCCTGTATATGACATCGAAATCTTCTCATACCACTTCTCCTTGCCCACCATCTTCTTGCGTTTGAAGGGATAGAAGCGGCTGACGGAGACGTTAAGGTCGGGCAACGTCATGGCGATGGTGGTGTCGCGCATGTTCTGGTTGAGGTTGACCGTAGTGCTGAGGGTCAGTCCGATGCTTGAGAAAGTGTTGCTCATGCTCACCGACGATGTTCTCGTGCTCTGCGTATAGCTCTGCGGGTTATACATGCTGGTGAGGTTGTTGCGCTCATAGCTGCTCGTGGCAAAGTTGACACTGGCCGACAGCGAGCGATAGGGATTGGCCTTGGAGTCCTGCCGGTGGCTCCATTGTATCTTGAAGCTTGTCTGCTTCATATAGTCCGGCATGTTCTTCTCGCCGTTTATCGTGTTCTGATAGCTGGCATAGAAGCTACCGCTATACTTGTAGCGCTTACGGTAGTTCGTGGCGGCCGACAGTCCCCACGAGCCTTTTGTGTATATCTCGCCTATCAGCTTGAGGTCCATCCGGTCGTTGATGGCAAAATAGTAGCCGCCGTCACGCAGATAGAATCCACGTTCGGTCTCGTCTCCGTATGTAGGCATGATAAATCCGCTGGAGTAGCTTTTGGAGAAAGGGAAGAAGCCGTAGGGTATGGCCAGCGGCAGCGGGACGTCAGCCACAACGAGGTAGGCCGGTCCGAAGACAACGTCCTTGCCCGGCCGCATCTTCGCACGTGAGAGAGCGATGTAGAAATCCGGATGCGGGCTGTCGCACGTCGTGTATTTTCCGTGCTGAAGGAATATCTCTCCGTTGGAGTTGCGCTTGGACAGTTCGCTGGTCATGAATCCATCCTCCTGCTGCGTATAGACATCCTTGATAAGTCCCTTCTTGGTCTTGAAGTTGAACGACATGGTATCGTTCTCATACGTGTCGCTGCCCATCTTGAAGACCGGAAGACCGATCATGCGGCCCGTGGTGTCCCTCGTGCCGGTGGCATTGACGAGACTGCTGTCCAGACTCATGTTGATCCGGTCGCTCACGAGGTCCATATCCTCATAGACAACGTGGGAGTTGCCATAGAGATAAGCCTTTCCCGTGGCCGACTCGAAGACGAGCGAGTCTTCCGCCGAGTATGTCACGGGAGCGTCAATTCCGTTTTTGCGCTGCCTGTTGGCGCTGTCAAGAGCCAGCGAATCGTCAATAGCCTTGTTATAATGGTATATGGCCAGCTGCATGGAGTCCATCTTCGTTGTGTCCGGTCCGGCCGGAAGTGTGGACACCAAGGAGTCGGCCGCGATAGTGTCACCCGTCAGCGAGTCGGCCGCTACAATCGCTGAATCTTTCAGAACTACCGTATCTGCAGCCGTACTGTCGGTTTTCTGCGCGAGAGAATCGACATCGCAGGCGCCCTTCACCTTGTCAGGAAAGAGTGCGGGAGGAAGTTCCGCCCAGACAAAAACGAAGGCGAAAAGCATCAAGAATATCAATGTCTTTTTTCTCACGGCTGCAAAATTACTTATAAAATAGTTAAAAACATTCTGTTTTCGATAGTTTAACGTTAGTTTCCGCCTTTTCTTTTATAATCTTTTAAATCCGGCATATGCGTCACTCTCCGGCGATACGGCTGTCACAGCTCCGTCATTCGAACATTGCGGCCCAGCCAAGGAAGCGTCGAACGCCCTCCTCACCAAACTTTTCGAGACTTCGGGCGGCCTGTTCTACGGTGCGGACACGTTCCAGGTGGGATTTGGAGAAGAATTTGTCGGCGTAGCAGACAACCTGTTCCTCAATCGTTTCGGGCAGAAAATCCTGAAGCGGCAGCGGCAGCGAGCGTTCCTCGATGGCCTGCCGTGTGATTCCGGTGCCGGTGTGGCGCTCACAGACACGTGCGTGACGGGGAAATCCCTCGGCGCGCATCATCTCCGCCCCGATTATCCCGTGGCGGATGTAAGGCTCGGTTCCGAAACACTCAATGCCGGCGGCGTCCGTCCGGCAGACGCCAATGTCGTGGAGCATAGCGGCCTCTTCGAGAAACGCACGGTCGAGAGAAAGCTCCGGATGGCGGCTGGCGATGAGCAGCGCGCGGTCGGCCACAGCCCGGCTGTGGGTGACGAGGATACGGCGAAGGGCGTCGTCCTCGGGATAGTAACGGTCAATAATCTTCCAGTAGTCCATACTCTAAATATTAAGAAACATAATTATTGTGGACGGAACGGCCGCTCTTGTGCGTTTCCAACGTGGCTTCAAGCGCCGCCGTCAGCTTCCGGCACGGGCCGCCGCAATCCAACAAAAGAGATGTGACCGCCCTTTGTATCGCTGACATGGGGCAGTCACACCTCTTCTCACGTTTTTTTTCTATCTTTCTGATACAATCTTATTCACATCTCATCTAAGCCTTGCGCTCAATCCATCCCAACGTGTCGCCACGACGGACGCGCGCTCCCTGCTTGGCGCTGACCTCAACAAGCTTTCCGCCGAGCGCCGCAGGAACAGGAACAATCTCGCCCCATTTGGCCTGTATGTAACAGAACGTGTCACCTTCCTTATACTCCTGGCCTACGAAAGGTTCGAGACAGGGGCCGCACTCGCAGTTTCCGGCAAACTCATAGAACACCTGTCCCGCCAGCGGAGCCGTCAGGGCGTCGGCCTTGGCGTGCTTGAAGGCTGCAAGCTCTTCCGCTGTGAGCTGTGAGCCGAGCGCGGCGTCCTTAGCCTTCTGCAGGTCGGTGAGGAAGTTCTTCTTGGCCTGTCCGCTCTTGTAGCTTCGATACTGTTCGGGGTGCATGGCCAATTCGAAGAGTTCTTCATCATCCTGTCCGCAGTCCCAGCCGTTGTCGGCCATTTCCTTGCGGAACGTGTCGAGCGCATCGGGGATGAGCGTATGTGGGTCGGCGTCGGTGAACTCGCGCTTCTGCTTGGCGGCAAGCTCGTGGAACAGCGGGTCTATCTCGCCCGGAACTTTTCCGCTCTTGCCCAGAATCATGCCCCACATCGGGTCGTCCATCATCACGAAACGTCCCTTGCCCTGCGTCATCGTGAGCAGATTCATCAGCGCCATGTTCTTGACATACTGTGAGAACGGCGTGACAAGCGGCGGATAGCCCACACGCGGCCAGACATACTCAACTTCCTGAAACAACCTGACGAGCATGTCATCCATGGCCAGTTCCGGCTCTCCCTTTCCTTTCAGTATGCCGTTGATGACGTTCCGGATGCCTCCCAGGTCGGCCATCATCGAGCCCATCATGCCGCCAGGCAAACCATAGCCGAGCAGCAGCGATGACGTATGTTTGTTTGTAGGATTTATGAAATAGCCCAACCACTCGTCAATGAACTCCTGAGTGAGGGTCCGGGCGTGCATATATGCATTCATGTTTATCTCCGGAACGTCGAATCCTTCGTTCTTGAGCATACTCTGAACGGAGATGATGTCGGGATGGACCTTGCCCCACGACAGCGGTTCGATGGCGGTGTCGATGATGTCGGCGCCGTTGTTGCACACTTCAAGGATGCTGGCCATCGACAGACCGGGACCGGAGTGACCGTGATATTGAATCAATATGTCGGGATGTTTCGTCTTGATAGCCTTTGTCAAGGCGCCGAGCATGGCTGGCTGACCAATTCCGGCCATGTCCTTGAGGCATATTTCCTGAGCTCCGGCGGCTATCAGTTTGTCAGCAATATCGCTGTAGTATTCAACCGTATGTACAGGCGATGTCGTTATACAGAGCGTTCCCTGCGGCGTCATGCCGGCCTCAAGAGCCCATTTGATGCTGGGAATGATGTTGCGCACGTCGTTGAGACCGCAGAAGATACGCGTGATGTCCGTTCCCTGTGCGTGCTTCACCTTATACATAAGACGGCGCACATCGTCCGGCACGGGATACATGCGCAACGCATTGAGACCGCGATCAAGCATGTGGGTCTTTATGCCGGCCTCATTGAACGGACGGCAGAAAGCTCTCACAGCGTCATTCGGATTTTCACCCGCCATCAGATTTACCTGCTCGAAAGCGCCTCCATTGGTCTCCACACGGGAAAAACACCCCATGTCTATTATTACCGGAGCAATGCGCTCCAACTGATCTTTGCGTGGCTGAAACTTACCTGAAGACTGCCACATGTCCCGATATACGAGACTGAATTGGATTTTCTTTTTCATATCGCTTAACCTTTTTAATTTAAAAGTAATGGGCGGTAAGACCCGTTTTAACCGATACGTAGTATTATTATATTTGGTCTACTTGTTGCAAAGATACAAAAAAAACAAACGATGACAAACAAACGGAAGAAAAATAAGCACATTTTTCCAGCAATGCCATTCATGCAATGCCATTCATGCTCCGGAAGATTAAAGGATTCCGATTCCGCAACTGCCACAAAAAACATTGCGGCACGCAAGACATGAAATCTTCAAGCCTTACGTGCCGCAACAAATGATATTCAAAAAAATCAGATTCCGAAAAACGACAGTACGAAAACTACTTTCCTGCCACCTTCACCATCCGCACCGTTCCGTCAGGCCGGATGACGGACTTGATGTACAGTCCGCGCGTTGTCGTGCTGACGCGACGGCCGCTAAGATCGAATGTTTGTCCTGAGACAGCCCTGACTCCACCGACGCTGCCGATACCGCTCACAGTTCCGTCAGTCCAGACCACTGACGAGCGGAACGTCTTCCCTCCGGCCGTATTGACGGTCTGGACACCCATACGACTGAAATCCTCATAGAAGACTATCGTATGTTTCTCGCCATCAACCTCGAAATCAAAATCGTTGTCATAACTGTAGGGGACGTCAGTCATGTCGTCTCCCAACAGGTCATACAAAGCCGTGCTGAAAACATAAGGCTCTTTCCTGTCGTCAACATACACATTATAATAAAGGTCAATCTTGCTTATCTGCCCACCACCGACAGTCGTCGCCGGAATGTTGGCCACAAGCACTCCATATTCATCGAAATCGTCATACGCCAGGAATCGCTCTATCGACGGATCAGCCGGTATTCCCTCTGCCGAGACATAATCGGCTATTACAGGCGCTTTATAGGAAGCACGCGAATAGAGCGCGCCGTCACCCTCATTGACAATATAGACACTGTCTGTCTTCATCAGAACATCATCTTTCTGCCAGTCAAAGGCCAGACGGCCGGCCATACGAATCCGGGTATATTCGCCGTAGTCCTCGTCAAACAGAGTCTCTGACGTACCGCCGTAGAAATAGCAATGGGCACCACCGGCAATTCCAATATACTGACCGCTTTGGAAAACGGCCTTGCCATCAGCCACAGTGCCGAGAGCATAGCCCGGAGCATCTTCCGTGCGGAGATATACATCACTGCCGTCTGTGGCCACCCATACCGGACGTTCAATGCCGTCGGCCGTCATTATTTTCCGCTGCGCTCCGACTCCTTCTGGCAACGTCAGGACGGTTTCCGTCTGAGGACGCACCACGATGTCGGCCACACCGAACCAAACCCAAGCCTCGTCCGGATCGTCCGGACCGACATTATCGAATGTCAGACCGAGCATAGTCATCATCTCGCCATCCGTATTTTCCGTGTCCAAATCGCCAACAGCGCTGAGCACTCCGCCACGATAGACAAACTTGAGTTCGCTCTCGCCGAACGACGGATAATAATACCCCTCGTCCTCGTCGAAGTCAAGACGGTCGAAATTAATGCGGAACGTCTCACCGCTATCTTCCATAATCCCCGTGGCACTCTGCGGCAAACGGGCAACCAGCGTGTCCTTCTCGCCACGCTCCAGACGAAGCCAGGCACCGGTAGGATAGACAGCCACGGGATTCTTCACATAAACACAACCGTCGTCGCCCTCGACAATGGCCGAAACCTTCCCGGAGGCACGACGTTCGTAGATTTCATAACCGCGGGGATAGAGGGCATAACATGAGAGAGTCATACCATCCGTCAGCTGACCCGCCGGAGTATCCATAACGGCATCTGTTCCAAACACGCGGGCCGGACTACCGGCAGAGACCACACTGCGAAGAACACCTTTTTCTATTGCAGTATTGGCACGGCATTGCACTCCGGAACACCTGACGTCCTGCGACATTGCAGAAACCGAGGAAGCCATGATACTGACAAAAAGTAACAGTCTTTTCATAAAATAATTCTTTTTGGTTTTTATTGAGAACTGCAAAATTACACATTTTACACTCAAAAAACGCATATCCTGTCACATATATACCGTTTCAAGTTCATATATACCGAATTTGTTTAGTATGTTTATGATTGTTGCCTGTCACATATATACCTTTTCAAGCCACATATATATTCCGGCAATAGCCAACATCGCTGTTACGCACTATTCCATGTCAAAGAAAATAGCAAGAATTTAACATTTCCGAAACGTGCAAAATAGAACGACGTAAAGCAGAAATCATGACAAAGACACCACGTTTCAAGTCCGCGACCGACCTCCGACAGACCAAGGAGGGCCTCCCGGGGTTGCAACGGGGCTGCTCTCATACTTCAACGGGGCTACCGTCGCAATGCAACAACAGCCCCGTTGCAACCCCGGGAGGCCCTTACGGCAGAACATTCAGCCCGATTTTATTGCACACTTTTGCCGCTTTCACCCTAACACATTGTGACTCAGCACATAAAAGATGCACGCGCAAAACTCGCGAATTTGCGGCCAAATGATTTTCATTTCTGAATATTGCAAGGATTTGAAAGCATTTGTCCGCTTTCTTCCGAGTTTTTAACACAAATCACATCACTTCATACAATCCGATGCTCAAGCAGACGTTTTTCGGCCAGTTGTTCATATTTGGTTCCCGGTCGTCCGTAGTTGGCGTAGGGATAGATGCTGATACCACCGCGCGGCGTAAATATTCCGACAACCTCAATATACTTCGGGTCCATCAGCCTGACGAGGTCTTTCATTATCGTGTTCACACAGTCCTCATGGAAATCGCCGTGGTTCCGGAAACTGAACAGATAGAGCTTCAGGCTCTTGCTCTCCACCATGCGCTCGCCGGGAAGATACATTATCTTTATCTCGGCAAAATCGGGCTGGCCCGTGATAGGACACAGCGATGTGAACTCGGGACAGTTGAACTGAACCCAATAGTCGTTCTCAGGGTGTTTGTTCTGGAAGGTCTCGAGCACCTCAGGTGCATAGTCCATCGAATACTTGGTAGCGGATCCGAGAGCCTGCAGTCCCTCTTCTTTTCTTGCATCAGTCATAAGTGAAAATCCTAAAATTTAAATACGTTATAATCAATATCCCTGTCATATATGTCCTCACCTTCATAGCGCTTCGTGAAACGCACCACCCGGATTGTCACCGGCAACACCACTATCTCGTAAAGCGTTTTCAGCACTACCTGCGAGATTATCAGCGACGGCATCTCCGCCAGTGGCACCACGCCCGACAGGGCCAACGGAAAGAAGAGGAGCGAATCGGCCGTCTCTCCGAAAACGGTGCTGAGGATGGCACGGGCTGAAAAGTTGCGCCCGGCCGACGACACTTTCATGCGGCTCATCACATAGGCATTGATGAATGACCCGACGAGAAAGGCCACGAACGAAGCGGCGGCGATACGCGGAGCAAGTCCGAAGATGGCATGGAAACCCTCGTCGCCGTCCCAATATGGTGCGCCGGGTATGGCATCGGCCATGGCTCCAAAAAGAACAAAGAGGAAGTTCATGGCGAATCCGGTCCATATCAGCATACGCGCGCGGCCATACCCCCACACCTCACAGACACAGTCGTTGATTATATAAGACACGGGAAATACGATGAGTCCGCCTGTGATGTTCACCGGACCAAATGCTATTTGCTTGGTTTCAAGCACGTTTGCCGTAATGAGGCAGACGCAGAACAGTATGCCGAATAGCATGAACAGCACACTGACTTTACGGTTGTCATGTTTCATAATTCTTGTTTTGTTAAAGGAGGTTAGACAAGCACTCCATCGTTATCAAGCCTGTGCGGCACCCAACCACTTAGTCCGTGTTGTGCACCAAAAGCGGCTGCAAAGGTAGTGAAAATTCCCGGATATATAAAAAACATCCCGTCTTTTATTTACCCATATAAGCTATTGGCCGCAGTTTCAGGGGAATATCGGCCGCATCAGGAAATGTCATCAAAATGACTGAAAACGAGATAAGACGAATACGCTATGAAACCTACCAATACAGACACGCTTATCGGCAGATATTCACAACAAAAAAAATGACATAACATTCAAACATCCTGGAAATCCGTTCCCTCGACATATAGTTCCGCTTTCTTCCTTGCCGGTTTTCCCGTTTCCGTCAGCGGAACTGCGGAAACGGACAGATAGTGTTTCGGTTGCCAGTAACGTGGCAACACCCTTTGGCAAATATCACGCGCAACAGCAATATTTTCCGACTGCACGAGCAGCACAACCGTCTCACCGAATTTAGCATCACGACGCCGTGTTATCATATAAGGAAACGGCAGATGTGGACGTAACGCACGCTCCACCTCCTCTATCTGTATCTTCAAGCCACCACTACAAATCACATTATCACGACGACCGAGAATGCGGAAGCGGCGGCCATCAGGAGCAATCTCCGCACGGTCGTTGGTCTCCAAAACATCAGCACACACCTCTGGAGCGTCTATCACGAGACAACCGTCGGCATTGGTACTGACACTCACCATATCAAAAGGCACATACCATTCATCTGCATCCGGCCCACTAAGCCTGCGCAGAGCTATGTGGGAAAGCGTCTCTGTCATGCCGTATGTACTCCAAACCGCATTGGGAAACGCGCTAAGCTCTCCCGCCATGGCGTCGTCTATAGCCCCGCCACCGATTATCAGATGGCGGACTTGCATAAGCCGCTCACGCTCTTCAGAAACCTGCATGGTATTGTAGACCTGCATTGGCACCATGGCTACAAGAGAAAGATGGGAATCGAAGGATGAAGACCGAAGACAAGAAACCTGCGGCCGGCCTTCACTCTCCTCAGACGAGGAATCTACGGCGGAAAGAAAATGTGCGGAAGGTGTGATATGCGTACAATCAATAACCGACAATTCGTTATCATGATGACGGAAAGGTCGGCCCGTCGGTTCCATGCATATAAGACGAAGACCACACGTCAGCGCCCTCACCACCATCATCTTTCCTGCAATATAGTCGAGCGGCATACAAAGCAGGGCGGTGTCGCCCGGCTTTAAACCGAGGAACGAGCACGTGACACGGGCCGAAGCCTCCATACGGTGTTTTTCCACCCACAAAGGTTTCGGTTCTCCTGTAGAACCACTCGTATGCACAAGCACACGGTCGGAATCACTATACCATTCCTCTAAAAACTCTTCGATGCTCATCATTCCGCATACCACAGCTTCTCACCCCTTATCTCAAGCGGCATCGGGATATTATCTGTGAACAACTGGCCTGTGCCGAGACCCTGCGGAGAACAGATATTGCGGCCATAGACCTTTGCCGTCAGCTGGGCAATGGCGTTCAGCCCCACGTTGCTTTCGAGCGCACTTGTTATCCACGTTCCGATGTCCTTAGCCCGTGCAGCGGCAATCCATTCCTCCGTTCCACGCATTCCTCCGTGCAACGACGGCTTCAGAACGATATATGCAGGCTTTATGATATTAAGGATATGGGCTTTCATGTCCGGCTGATTCACCCCGATAAGTTCCTCGTCGAGGGCTATCGGCAATGGAGATTCACGACACAGTTCGGCCATATTGCCCCACTGATGCGCTGCGATTGGCTGTTCTATTGAATGTACGGCATACTGGGAGAGCAACTCCAACTTATACAGAGCTTCATCAAAACGGAACGCTCCGTTGGCATCGAGCCGTATCGTCATCTCACGATGGGAGAAGCGTTCACGGATGCGGCGCAACAGTTCCAGTTCCCTGTCGAAGTCTATTGCGCCAATCTTCAGTTTGATGCAATGGAAACCCTGTTCTATCTTGGCCTCCATCCTCTGCAACATCTCGTCATAACTGCCCATCCATACAAGTCCGTTTATCGTGATACCTTCTTCACCGCGGCTGAAAGGGGTTTCAAAGAGTGCCGTAGAACCGGCCTCAAAATGACGTAACGCTGTTTCCAGACCAAAAAGCATCGACGGATAAGGTCTCATCACTGCATAGTCGATAACACCTTCCTGCTCAAACTTATCACACAACGCACGCAATATCTTGCCATATTCCGGTATGTCGTCGCAGCTCAACGACGGCAGCGGGGCACACTCCCCCACTCCTCGCCGGCCCGGCATATCCGGTGAAGTCAGTTCCAGAAACCACGACTTGCGGGTGGTATAAATGCCGCGCGATGTTCCCGCCGGCTGCTTGAAATGGAGCACACGCTCCGTAATATCTATTTTATATTTCATGTTTTTTTTAAAATTATGAGGTCAGAGCGATGAGAGTATTTCAGTGCAGAGGTTTGAGTGATGAGAGTATTTCAGTGCAGAGGTTTGAGTGATGAGTGAAGAGGTATGATTACCTTTAAGTTCATAGTAAAGAGGTGTGATTTGCTTTGCTATTTAGAATTATTATCCACCATTTTAATGACCACAAAAGGTAATCATACCTCTGCACTCATCACTCTGAACTCTGCACTGAAACACTCTCATCACTCTGAACTATAACTTAAAGGTAATCATACCTCTTCACTCATCACTCAAACCTCTGCACTGAAACACACTCATCACTCTGAACTATAACTTAAAGGTAATCATACCTCTTCACTCATCACTCAAACCTCTGCACTGAAACACACTCTGAACTCTGCACTAAAACACCCTCTGCACTGAAATACCCTCATCACTCTAAACTATCCTCACGGCATCTTCGGATACTTCTTGAAATCCGGCTTGCGTTTTTCAAGAAAAGCACGGCCGCCTTCCTGAGCCTCATCAAGGAAATAATAAAGCATTGTGGCATCACCGGCCAGTTCCTGTATTCCAGCCTGTCCGTCAAGTTCGGCATTCAGACCGGCCTTTATCATTCGAAGCGCCAGCGGACTACGCTCCATCATTGTCTCCGCCCACTCTACGCACTCATCTTCAAGACGTTCAAACGGCACAACCTTGTTCACCATACCCATTTCCTCTGCTTCCTTCGCACTATACTGACGACACAGGAACCAAATTTCGCGTGCCTTCTTCTGACCTACGATGCGTGCAAGATACGACGCACCGAAGCCGGCATCGAACGAACCTACCTTCGGACCTGTCTGTCCGAAGATCGCATTGTCGCTGGCAATGGTAAGATCACAGACAAGATGAAGAACATGGCCGCCGCCGATGGCATAGCCGTTGACCATTGCTATAACAGGCTTCGGCAGACGACGTATCTGCATCTGCACATCAAGCACGCTGAGCCGCGGAACACCGTCACCGTCGATATATCCGCCACGTCCCTTAACGTTCATGTCTCCTCCGGAACAGAACGCCTTGTCGCCTGCACCGGTCAACAACACAACACTTATCTCCTGCATCTCGCGACAAAGCGAGAACGCCTGAGACAATTCCCAGGTTGTTTTCGGAGTGAAAGCGTTACGATAACGCGGACGGTTGATTGTTATCTTTGCAATACCGTTATATTCCTCGAACAGGATTTCCTCGAAATCCCTGATTTTTTTCCATTCTCTATTCATAGCTGTTACACAATAATAATATCTAAAGATTAAACGTTTCCAAATAGTCTTTTATTGCCCCGGCATCCTCTTCCGCATCCGTAAACACTTCAAAAAGAAGGGGACGATGTGTTCCGCTGTAAAGAAACGTATTCATGTTGCGGGCCAGTTCATCGACATTATGTGCCGAAAAATAGCCAATGTCGTAAGCATCACAGATTCCATGGGCACTGGCATGATGCTCTGCGGCAATGCAACTGTCACGCACCGGTGAACGGTCAAGTCCAGGCAACTGGTGGAAAATTCCGCCACAGCAATTGTTGAGCAACAGAACACGTAGATTGCCACGAAGATTCTGAATCCAGAGTGCGTTACTGTCATAAAAGAAACTGAGATCACCGATGACACAGAATGTCATGTCCGCACACTCCATTGAAAAACCAGCAGCTGTGGACAGCGAGCCTTCAATGCCGTTGACACCACGGTTCACATATATATAATGGTCAGCATATATATTTGCCAGACGAACGGCAGAACTGTTGGCATAGTGGACATGGAAATCATAGTCCAGTTCACCAACCATATCTTCAAACATCCGGACTGCCATCATCTGGGAATAGCGCGGTTCAAAAGACTCGGCATGACGGGAAGCCGCATACAGAGCCGCCTCCCAACGGCAACGAAACTCGCTGGCTGTGGCCGATAAAGGACAAGAAGACGACAATATACCTTCGGAACCGGTCTGTTTCTCTGCAAACAATTCTGTCAACCGGGTCATCACAGACACGAAATCAGCCTGTATGACTGCTGTCTGATTCATGAATGTGTCATGTATCTCGCCATCCGGACTAACCGCCCAGGTCTCGGCTCCGGTTGCGGAACGCAGAAACCTTTTCAGACGTTTACTCACAACTGTACCGCCGGCATACAATATGAAATCGGGCATATAGTCCACAGACATACCGACTCTACCGATCACTTCATCAAATCCGACAGCACCACGGCCTGGACTGAGCGGTTCCTGTAACACGACAAAACACTCTGACAATTTTCGCAGACAATCAGAAATATCACAACTGAACCCACACTGACCGACAACAATCATAGGACGCGCCGCACGCTGTAGCCTGTCACCGATGAGCCTTGCCTGTTCAAAGGATATCCCGCTGTTCCCGATGTGCGCAACCGCTCTGACACGCGGCGTATCAGAAATTGTAAAATCGAACAGCGGTTCGCTGAGCGGAACATTTATATGTACCGGACGCCCGACCGGACAGCGTGAGGCAAGCATAGCTTCGTTCACCAGACGTTCACAATAACGGCGGTTTTCACCATCCGTAGACTCCGGCAATGTTATGCTGCAAGCCACCAAACAGCCCAGTGCTCCCGGTTGCCTGAGAGTCTGACCGTCAAGCTGGTCAATCCACATCTGCGGTCGGTCGGCAGAAACAACCACAAGCGACACCTGCCTATAATAGGCCTCTGCCACGGCCGGAGCAAGATTGAGCAGTGCCGTGCCCGACGTGACACACACAGCCACGGGCTTTCCCGTAGCCAGTGCCATGCCAAGGGCAACAAAGCCGGCAGAACGTTCGTCAGTCACAGAGCGACACTCCATCGCTCCACACTCATTTAACCAATGCACAATCGGGGCATTGCGCGAGCCTGGACACACCACGGCTCTATCCACCCCATGCTGACTCAACAGCGATATCAATATCTGTATGTTACAATTCATATTACCAGTTCTGCAAAACAAGAGAATATCAACAATTAGTTTGATATTGCGGTATCATGCAGTAATAAGAAACCATGATTTCCATTATATTTAAGTCAATCCATTTGGATTACTTATTTATTATCCTTCATTCAACATAAAACAATCTCTTCATTGTCTCCATCTTTGCCTCCGTCTCGAGCCACTCCTGTCCTGCATCGCTGTCACGGAGCAATCCGCCACCGGCATAAAGCCGGAACGTACGGTCATCAATTTGTCGCATGCAGCGCAACGAAACATACAGATGGGTCTTGCCTTCATGGTTGAGCGGCCCCATAAATCCACTGTAATAACAGCGTTCCGTGTGCTCCTGCTCCACTATGTGACGCCATGTCGCTGCCTTAGGCAGACCGCAGACTGCCGGTGTCGGATGAAGAATCGTCAGCACGTCGCCAACTTTCCCTCCTTCATTCAACGAGAACGTGAAGTCACTCCTCAGATGAACCAGATTGCCGGCACGTACGGTCTTCGGTCCCTCTTCGGCTATATCGAATGCCAAAGATTTCAGATTATCGGCTATATATGTCGCGACATAACGCTGCTCCTTGATGTTCTTCGTACTCCACAATATGTCCGGAGCAACTCCGTCTGAATGCGGTGAGGGCGGATTGTCAAAACCGAGCTGTCCGTCTTCCAGACTCATGGTTCCGGCCAAAGCTACCGTCTTCCACCGCCCGGCGTTGCCTTCCAATAAGATTTCGGGCGTTGCTGCCAGCCATGTGCCGCTCTGCGGAGTCTGCACAAGAACAACGAACATACGGGGATATGCCCGACAGGCACGCAAAAAAAGTTCTTCCGCCGATATTGCGGCATCAGTCCGTATGTCGGCACTGCGTGCAAGCACTATTTTTCTGTATTCGCCGGACATGAGCCTGGCATGGCAACGGGAGAAGTCCTCCATATATGTATCACGATCGGCCATGACCGCAAGACTGACGTCACGACGATATCCATCCGCCGCCTCATATACGGGCCGACGTTCTATCTTGTCCGGGCGAATCAGAATGACCGGACAACCGTCCGACACGGCAAACGGAGCTATGACAAATCCGTCACGTCCATTGAGCGATTCTAAAGTTCCAAACGTTTCAGGCCTGCCGGAGGTCTGAGTCATTACTGTGTATGTTTTCTCGTGGGGCAGTCTGTAATAAGCAAACGCTGTCATGCCAACACCTCCCTCGGCTTTATTGAAACAGCATAATTGGTCACGCTGACTGTCGATATTATTTCTCCCGCGGTATTGGTGACCTCAACATTCCATACATGAAATCTGCGGCCACGATGTACTATTCGTGCCAATGCTGTAATCGTGTCACCCTCTTTCACTGCCTTGACATGACTGCCACTTACATTCACACCAACATATTTCTCTCCGGGACACATAGCAAGCGACCCTACTCCGGCAAGAGTTTCTGCCAAAGCAAGCGTGGCTCCACCGCTAAGCACCCCAAAAGGCTGGCGAGTACGTTCGTCAACAGACATTGTAGCCATACATGTGTCAGGATCAGAAGTCGACACGAATGTCATGCCAAGCGCCTGAGACAGCGTCTGTTCCTGGCTCAGGAAGTCTACTATATTAGATATGTCCATAAGTCTTTTTTAAAAAAAAATAAGAATTAAAGAAATGCCGCCGTCCTTCCATCTCCAAATTGAGGAATTTCTCAAATGAAGCACGAAACGGCAACAGCACTTTTTAATTCTTTACTCTTAATTGATTTCTTTCATTTAAATAATGAATATTCCTTAACGTTCCAAGCCAGCACACTGGCTCCCAATATATCGCGTTCCCTATTGCTCAATTGCGAGATTATAAGGTCCACACGTCCTCGAATGTTATGGAATACATGATTGTCAAATGAATCTTTGGCCGGCTCCGACAACCATCGTCCTGCCTGTGAGACACCGCCTGCGAGAATTATTGCTTCTGGATCAAGCAGCGTGGCGAAATTGGCCAGCCCGACGCCTAACCAATAGCCTGTGCGCCGATAAACCTCTATAGCCATTTCGTCACCAAGTTCACAACAGTCCTTGATGGTCTTTGGAGATAATCTGTCAAGATCACGCATGAGCGACGCCTTTTCGCTCTCGGCCATAAGCTCACGTGCTGTACGTATGATACCGGATGATGCCACATAGCTTTCCAGACATCCCAATCGGCCGCAACCACACGCCCGCCCGTTATCCACAACGCAGATATGCCCCAACTCTCCGGCAAAACCATTGGCTCCCGTATGAACATGGCCATGGGAAACGATGGTACTCCCAAGACCATATCCGATTGTCACCACGCCGAAATTGCTCAAACCATGACCGCTGCCAAACGCCTGTTCGCCCAAAGCCACCGCATGGCTGTCGTTGGCCAAAGCCACTGCAAGTCCAAGCCTGTCACGAACCATTGCTGCCAATGGAATAACTCCACGCCATGGCATATTAGGTGAGTTTTCTATACATCCCGAGAGATAATTTCCGCTCGGTGCCGATATTCCTATAGAACGAATATGCTCTATGGAATTGTTGTGTTCTATCAGTTTCATTATACTGTCACACAACTTCATCACGTAGTCTTCGATATTGGGATAGTCCGCCGTATCGAAACTGTCTCGTGCGAGGATATTACCACGAACGTCAACAATGGCATAGGTAGTTTCCTCAAAACTGATATCAACTCCTACAACCTGAGTTTTTTGTGCTCCCTGTATCATCGTTTTTCAGCATTGATTTGATTACAAATATACGGAATATGTGTGTAAAAATGTTCTCAGACGCATTTAATCTTTCCACCATTTTGCTTTTTTAACATTGCATCAAGACTATATTCCTGTTTTAACCTGATAATGGTTTGATTTACATGATATACCTGATGAATCAAAACCACGTTAAGTTAATCCACCCAAGCCATAATCACGAATCCATAAGTCAAAACTCATATTTTTTCCTATCTTTCCCTCCCTAAAGAAAAATCAAATTCTTTGTTATGTCGGTATAGAAATCTCACGATTTATATGTAAATTTGCAGACAATGGACAAAACATCACAAGAGACAATGGAGATAAAGCCAATTGCACATTTCCGTTCACCATTCACAACAAAGTTCGGAATACCACGCCAGAGCGGGCTGGTTGAAGGATTGCGCGGACACATCGTTTTCTGTCCCGACTATAGGGATCCTGAGGCAATGCGCGGGCTGGAGGAATTTGACTATCTGTGGATAATCTGGGGCTTTTCGGCCAACATTTCCGCCTCCAAACACACCACTGTGCGCCCACCGCGGCTCGGCGGCAACCGCCGCATGGGAGTTTTCGCGACACGTTCCCCTTTCCGCCCGAACAATCTCGGACTGTCGTCCGTACGCATAGAACGCATAGAGACCAATGGCAGTGAAGGACCTGTAATACACGTGAAAGGAGCTGATTTAATGGACGGAACGCCGATTTATGACATCAAGCCATACGTAGAGATGTCCGACAGCCATTGTGGAATCAACTGCGGATTTGTCTCCGATGAGCCATGGACCGAACTTCGCGTGGAAATGGACGACAGACTAAGGGGCACATTCTGCAAAGAAGAACTTGATGTTCTCATAAAGACTCTAAGTCTGGACCCACGCCCGCACTACCATAACAATCCCAAACGCATCTACGGCATGCCTTTCGCCGGCTTCGATGTGCGCTTCCGGGTTGACGGAGAGGTGCTTACAGTCGTAGATATCTGTGCTGCGGAAAATCCGGTAAATGAATGAAAATGCAAGAGACTCTGAACCGAATGCAAACCATTACATAGCATTGATACAAACCTGTCATTTTTACATAAAAATACTATGTCTTGGCTCATTCGCGATGAAAGCGGCATACTTGTGTCGGGAAAATCTTTAGGTCTCAGAAAGATTGCGGAAACACCATAAATATACGTCAATCAAAAAGTATGTCAAGTAATAGAACTGAATCACATTAAAACATTCACATAATTTTGTGATTATTAAAAAAATATCTAAATTTGACCCCGGTATTGTCATCATCCCGGTAAACACCCCTGACGGGACGACATGGACATGACACAGGATAAACAATATTAATAATACACACAGTTATGGATAGTTTGGCAGTTTTGATGATTGCAACGCTTACAATTATATGCGTTGTTTGTTGTGCGCGCATTTGGAAACTAACGGCAGAGTTGAACCGTGAACGCAGGAAAATTCTGAAAAACTCAGCTTTCATACGCAATCTGAGCAAGGAAATACAAACTCCGTTGAAATCGATAAACCATAATGCGGAAATGGTGGCACGAGAGGACATCTATCTCTCTAAAGACGAAAAGAAAACCATAGCCGGCCAGATGACATACAATGTCAACCTGATTACAACACTTCTGGACGAGATGAAGGGCTGCGTTGATGGTGACGGCGGACGCGAGGTCAGGCAGGAACTGTTCAGCCCCACTTTGATGTGCCGTCGGTGCGTTGACTCGAATCTCAGCAACACATATTTGAAAAACGGTGTGAAAATGAGCTTCAAGCGCGAGATGGCTGACGACATCTTTATATCGTCGGACATGCGCATCGTAGAACTGATAATAAACAAAATGCTGATAACAGCCTGCAAATTCACCGACAAAGGAGAAATCGTTGTAGGATGCAACACAACAGAAGTTCAAGGCCGTCTGACGATATACGTCCAGGACACCGGTCGTGGCATACCGGAGAACAGACGGAAAGTTATGTTCGACTGGTTTGAGCATCCGGTAACGGAAGGAGACAATGAAATTGAATTTGACTTGAGTGTTGCACAAAAGATGGCGCTCAAGTTAGGCGGCACGCTAAGACACGACGAGACATATCATCAAGGTGTGCGGATGTTGCTCTTGCTCCCAATGGGGTAAGAGTATCCCATGACATCAATATTACAAATCCTCCGACGTATGAAGAACTGCGGCATGACCGAGGATGCTCCGACAAGCAAGGATACCACCCATACCCAATAGATGTTCGGGACAAGGGCTATGGCAAACAAGGCACACAAAGAAACGATATAATTGGTCAATATCAGTTTCTTTCGTGAAACCAAGTCACCAAGTGGAATGACAAACACAAGCCCGACCACATAGCCTATCTGGGTCAATGTCGCCACCATGCTGGCAGAAAAGTCGCTTACCGCGAAATCCCTTGCCATGCTGCCCAACAAAGGTTGGTTATAGTAGCAGTTGGCTACGGAAAGTCCGGTAGCAACTGCCAGCAGAGATGCCGGAATGCCTTGATTTACCTTCAATTCATACTTCATCTGCTGACTCCTTGTCAATAGGACACGACTTTCAATCCAATCAAGGACACAATGAGCGTGAACAAGAAGAATAGTCTGATTGGAGTGACAGGCTCCTTGAATACGAATATCCCTATCAAGACCGTTCCGACCGCCCCGATACCTGTCCAAATGGCGTATGCCGTTCCCAGCGGCAAAGTCTGCACCGCTTTGGCAAGCAAAGTCATGCTCAGTATGGTTGAAGCCAGGAAGCCGCTTCCCCACAGATAGAATGCAAGTCCTGATGCCGCTCTCGTTTTTCCAAGGCAGAATGTAAGACTTACTTCAAACAATCCTGCCAACAATAAGATTATCCAATTCATAACTATGATTTATTAAATTCGGACGCAAAAGTAAGCAAGTAATCTCCAACAGCTTTTTGCATTTGGTAAAAACTGTTTTTGCATTTGACAAAAACAGCCATTTATACTTATTTCAGTGTGCTATTTTATAATTTTGCACATCGATAACAGCAATAGGCTATGGATATAAAGGAAATCATCAACAAAAGATATGCTATGCCAGACGCTTCCTTGGACAAGTTGCGTCAATGCCTGACAGAAGTATCCTATCCCAAAGGATTCCGAGTGTTAGAAAGCGGCAAGGTGGAGAAGAACATCTTTTTCATCAAACAAGGCATCGTCCGCGCCTATACTTCAGTGGACGGGAAAGAAATAACTTTCTGGGTCGGCAAGGAAGGGGCGACCCTTGTTTCTATGAAAGGCTACGTGAACGACGAGCCGGGATATGAAACGATGGAGCTGATGGAAAATTCTGTCTTATATGTATTGGAAAGGAAAAAGCTGAAAGAGTTGTTTGCGGACGATTTGCACATCGCCAATTGGGGGCGGCGTTATGCGGAGATGGAACTGCTTGCCACCGAGGAGCGGCTGATTTCCATGTTATCCGCCATAGCTTCGGAACGGTATAAGGAGTTGCTGGAGAAAGAACCCGACTTGCTTCAGCGGTTGCCGCTGGGAAGCATCGCCTCCTATTTGGGCATCACGCAGGCAAGCCTGAGCAGGATTAGAGCGCAAATGAAGTGACGCTTCAACCAACGGGAGAGGTTGCAAGCGTTTTGGGGTAGACCAAAACACAAATTCCTCTATTGGTCGCATTGATAGTTTACTATCGCCTGACAGAATTGGCGGACAATAGATAAATTCATTTAAAAACCGGATCTTAACTTGGAGAGAACCTGACAATCACCGTACCAAAGCCCATGGCTTTCATCATTTTGCGCACCTGACTGTCGGCATTGTCTTGAGCAGAACGTATATTCTCCTGTGAAAGTCCTTTGCGCTTCATGATAGCTGCGGCACGACGGTACATTGCTGCCCGGTCATCAGCTGTCCAACGTCCGCTTTCATGGAAAGCGCGGGTGCGGGCTTCGTCTATGAAACGCTCGTCGAGAAGTCTGACGGGAGGAAGAAGAAGAAAGACCGTATCACTGCTGACCGTTATGCGGTCTGAAGTAAGTTCTTTCATGTCTATGCCGAGACGCATGGTCCCATAATATATGCGCGTCAGATGATCGTCGGAGAAAAATCCGCGACGCACAGTATCCACCATTTCCTCGTCGGAAACGGAGAGGAACTCCCACTCACCGATGGCTCTGATGGATTCTATCTGCTCGGGAGTAATGTCAATCCGGTTGTCCGTGAAAACAGAAATCTCCGTATTTTGTGCTGCCTTCATGAGGAACACCAAAAGTATTACAACCGCTATTGCCGCAACGGCGAAAAGAGCTATCTGCACTCTGTATATCCTGATGAATTTCTTTATCATGTTTTTTTAGTATTTGTTGTCCGTACCTACGGACATGTGATTTTTCTTTTTTTCATATCCCTTTTCAATCATCATGACTATATCATTATCTGTGAACTGACGGCTGAAAGTCACTGTGATTTCATTGCTGCGATAGCCAAACTGCTCCAACATCGGAATCAGAATACGGGCTGCGTTCTCACGGGCTGTGTCGAGAAGTCCCATACGGGCGATGGAAGCGATAATGGAACTGCGGCCCTGATACTCATACTCAGCCATTTCGGCATCGCTGAAATGAGAACGTGTGAGCGCAACAAACTCCTTGACATTATCATGGTCTATCTCGCTGCTGGTCAGAACGAGAACAGGATCAGGCAGAACGATGGTCATACGGTTCCCATCACGCCGGACATTCGCCTCCGAGAAATCCCCGAGATCGACATAAGCTTTTATTGTAGCTGTCATGGGAATGGCTATCTTACGTTCGCCGACCGGCATCTTTATATCAAACTCTTTTTGAAAGACAGAGCCTTTAAGCCGGACCACATCGTCATGAGTTACAATCTTGCGTATTCGATATTCCGCAGTATAGAGACGCGAACATTGTTGCACATGCATAATTAGTTCCGGTAGACTGTCAGAAGATTGCCCGGAATCATCTGTCACGGATTTGTCACCACGCGAACAGGAAGAAACCCATATAAACATAGGTATCAGATATAATATAATTCTTTTCATACCGTTATAATTACGTAGCTACAAAAGTAATAAAAAAAAGCAATCAGATAGAAAAAACAGTTTTATTTTATCTATTCTTTAAACTTTATGAGATTTCTTGCGTCATAAATATAGTTGCAACTGAGAAATCGGCTTCGGATAATGCCGGATAAACATAAGTTAAATCAAAGAACTAAAGACAAATTGAATATGAAAAGAATGATAATGGCCTTCGCAGCCTTACTGATGGTTGGGTCGGCAACTATGGCACAGACAAGCGATAGCACAAAGACCGACAAACCGGACCGCAGCGAGATAATCAGAAAACGCACGGAAGTTGTCGCACAGAAATATGGACTGAATGAAGAACAGAAAGCTAAATTGCTGGATCTGAACACCAGATATAGCGGAAAGATGCGCATGGGCAAACCGGGAGACCGTAGGATAAACCCGGTAAGGCGCGAGGCTGTGAACAAGATGGCAGCAAAACGCGACACCACAATGGCACGTCAGGTTCCCAAAGCTGCATCCAAAGATAAAACCATAGCAAAAAGACCGCGACTTGCCATGGGAAACAGTATGCAAAAATACAATGAGGAACTGAAAACCATCATGACAGATGAACAGTTTGCCAGATATAACGAAGACATGCGGAAGCGAAACGACCTCATGGGAAAACGCAGAGGCATGAAAAGAACAGAAACCGGTAACACCAATGATACCGGTCAAAGTGAAAAAGAAAACAAGAATTGAACATAGTGATTTAGGTTAACATAGTGTTTAAATTATTGGGCAAGAGAGCCCATGCTTCAAAAGGTACTAATAATTTAAGTAAGAAGACAAAAAGGGTAACAGAGAGGTCTTGCCATCCGGCAGGACCTCTCGTCTTTTAAGACAATCATACATGAATCATATCACTCGGTTTTTACTGTTCACGATATACTGAAAAAGGAACAGCCGAAATTATACTATACTCATTTAATTGTCAGTATTGTTAATTCAATTCTGCTACAGTGTCTTCCTTTTTCCACTTTTTTGTTGTACCTTTGCATACGACAGACTCTGCCCGTCTGACATGGGAAAAGCCGGTATCTGAATAAATGAATTCTCAAGTGAAACATCTGGAAACCAAAGTAGAATCAAGGGAGTTCCGGAAAAAGGTTGGAATGAAGCTTTTGAAAACCTGAATTACCACGCACAACCGGCAAAGTCTATCCTGAACAAAACAAATAACAGACAAATCACATGAAGAAAGTATTGACCGCAATCATTGCCGGAGTTATTGTAAGCATGGCGACAGGTTGCAACGGTAAGAAAACCGATGAGAATATAATCACGAAGAAAGTGGAAAAAGTAACTCCGTCCGCTCCTGTACGCATGCAGGAATACGAGCAGACAAAAGACATCAAATGGCTCGGAACGTCATACCGGTGTGAAATACGACGCATTCCGGACGACAGTCTGGCTATGGTCAAGGACGAAACGGGCCAGGAGTTTGTCGACAACCGTATCACGCTGACCATATTGCGGAACGACGGAAGCATCTTTTTCAGCAAGCCATTCACAAAGACCAGCTTTGACGCATGTCTGGACAACGACTACCGAAAGACAGGAATACTGGAAGGGCTGGTGTTCGACCGCGTTGACGGTTCGTCGCTCGTGTTTGCTGCCAGCGTGAGTCATCCGCAGACAGACGAATATATTCCGCTCGTGATGCGAATCTCGCGGATGGGAGACGTCAGCATGGCAAGAGACACGCAGATGGACACAAGCGCCGAGGAAGAGGAAGAAATTTGATGATGGCGGAACAAATCCTCTATTTTTCCCGGACTTAAGCAAATTTCAAATCTGCCAGGCCTGAGAAACAATAAAGAAATGGAAAGAAAACAATAAAAACAAAACAAGTAAACGACAAAGGCGGACTTCTTTTACCGGAAGTTCGCCTTTATCGTTTCCCAACTGTCGCTAAAGTCGGCCATACGGCTGAAAACAACGGCCGCTCCTTCGTCCGTAAGCATACTGTCGGGCAATGGTCCGGTATTGACAGCTATCGTGAAGATTCCGGCAGCGACTCCGGCACGTACTCCCAACGGCGCATTCTCCACCACAATGGCCTCCCACGGCTCAACACCGGCCTTCGCCATACCTTTCAGATAGGGTTCGGGGTCAGGTTTTCCGTGGCTTACATCGAAACTGGAGACAATAAGGTCCGGACTGACGAGACCGTCAAAATCCATCACGAGTTTGTCCAGCAGAGAACGCTGACCGCTTCCCGTCACCACAACAATCTTCATCCCATCCGCCTTCATCTTGCGCTGAAGGTCCAAAACGCCGTCCATTACCTTCGCCGTAGGACATTCGGAATAGACACGCGATTTCTCTTCATACATTCTCTGTGCCTCTTCGTCGGTCAGTTCGCGTCCCCATTGCCGGCGGGCCATCAGCTTGATGGTCTCAACTCCACGCATTCCCTCGTACTTATAAGCATCTTCCGGAGGCATGTCTATTCCAAGTGAGGTCATCGACTTGTGCCAGCTGTAAGCATGATTCGGCATTGAGTCATACAGAACGCCGTCCATATCAAAAAGAACGGCCTTGGGACGGAATGTCCCAAAGCCATGTCTTTCCAAGTATTCTTTTATTTTCTTTTCGTACATTATCCTGTCTGGATGATTGATTAAAACTGCCCCAGGAAAAACAGATTGGCCCTGGGCCGGTCTGCCATAGGGCCGTACTTCAGGCCTCCTTTGCCAGACGCTCCTTGATGGCCTTGCTGTCGGCCTCGTATCCCGGTTTGTCAAGCAGGGCGAACATATTCTTCTTGTATGCCTCAACTCCGGGCTGGTTAAACGGATTCACGCCGAGAACGTTTCCGCTGATGCCGCAGGCTATCTCGAAGAAATAAATGAGCTGACCGACATAGTATTCGTTCAGTTCGGGCACGCTGATGCGGATGTTTGGCACACCGCCGTCAACGTGAGCGAGACGTGTTCCCAACTCAGCCATCTTGTTGACCTCGTCAACGCGCTTGCCGGCAAGGAAGTTCAGACCGTCCAGATTCTCCTCGTCGTTGGGGAAAAGGAGATTGCGGTTGGGCTTCTCTACACTGATGACTGTCTCATATATGGTGCGCTCGCCTTCCTGAATCCACTGTCCCATGGAGTGAAGGTCGGTCGTGAAGTCGCATGATGCGGGGAAGATTCCCTTTCCGTCCTTGCCTTCGCTCTCACCGAAGAGCTGCTTCCACCATTCGCTGATGAAGTGGAGTTTCGGCTGATAATTGACCATTATCTCGATCTTCTTGCCAGCCTCGTCGTAGAGTCCGTTGCGCACGGCGGCATAGACAGCGGCGGGGTTCTCCTCGAAAGGCACGTCCTTGCCGCAGGCCTTCTCCATGTCAGTGGCACCGGCCACAAGTTTTGCGATGTCAAATCCGGCACAGGCTATTGGCAGCAGACCGACGGGAGTGAGAACGGAGAAACGTCCGCCGACATTGTCGGGGATGATGAAAGATGTGTATCCCTCTTTGTCGGCGCATGTGCGGGCAGCACCCTTCTTGGCGTCGGTCACGGCCACAATGACTTTCTTGGCTTCCTCCTTGCCACGCTGCTCCTCACACTGCTTCTTCAGAAGGCGGAATGTGAGCGCGGTCTCCGTCGTAGTTCCTGACTTAGAGATGTTGATGACGCCGAATTTCTTGTCTTTCAGATAGTCTGTCAATTCTGCGAGATAGTCCTCGCCGATGTTGTTTCCGGCAAACATGATTGTGGGATTGCTCTTGTCACCCACGAGCCATGCGAACGAATTGCCGAGTGCTTCGATAACGGCACGCGCTCCGAGATAGCTTCCACCGATACCTGCCACAACAACGACTTCACAGTTACGGCGCAGCACGTCGGCGCAATCCTGTATTTCCTTGATGAATTCTGGTGTTATTGACGACGGAAGATGGAGCCATCCGAGGAAATCGTTTCCCGGGCAGGTGCCGTTTTCGAGGGCCTCCTGTGCAGCCTTTATCTTGGGTTCATACGCTTTCACTGCGCCCTCCTTGAGGAATTGGGCGGCTTTGGTAATGTCTAAGCTGATATTTTTCATAATCAATTAAAATTGGTTTGTTGTTTTCATCTGAAAGAGTCGGTCAGCAGTTTTATTTCTATCTGCGGGCTTATCCGCTCATACAATATATTATATACGGCGTCGAGGATAGGCATGTTGACGTGCATGTGGCGGTTGATTTCCTTCATACACTTCGTTCCGAAATATCCTTCGGCTATCATTTCCATCTCGATCTGCGCGCTCTTGACGCTATATCCCTTGCCTATCATAGAGCCGAACGTGCGGTTGCGCGAGAAATTGCTGTAGCCCGTTACGAGCAGGTCGCCAAGATAGACAGAATCATAGACACTGCGTTCAATAGGGTGGACAGCCTGAAGGAAACGGGACATCTCCTGCACGGCGTTGGACATGAGAACAGCCTGGAAGTTGTCACCGAATTTAAGACCGCTGCAAATGCCCGCGGCAATGGCGTAGACGTTCTTCAGGACCGAGGCATACTCTATTCCTATAACGTCGCTACTGGTCTTTGTCTTTATATAGTCACTGGTGAGGATGTCTGCAAAGGCGTTGGCTTTCTCTCTGTCACTGCACGCCACGGTAAGATAGGAAAGGCGTTCCAAGGCCACTTCTTCGGCATGGGAAGGTCCGCCAAGGCAGGCAAGATTCTCATACGGGACGTCAAACACCTGGTGGAAATACTCCGAAACGGCAAGATTCTCGTCAGGAACAATACCTTTGATGGCTGTCACGACAAACTTGTCCTTCAGTCTTGATTTGAGTTTCTTAAGGTGGTTTTTCACGTATGGCGACGGAGTTACGAACACCAGTGTATCATAGTTCTGCACAATCCTGTTGATATCGCTCGAAAAGAATATCTCATCTATATTGAACCGCACACTCATCAGGTAGGCAGGATTATGGCCCAGACGGCGGAAATCTTCGATACGGTCTTCACGGCGCATATACCATCCTATGTGATGGGTCTTTCCCACCACAATCTTGGCTATTGCCGTAGCCCAGCTTCCGCCTCCGATTATCGCTATTTTTCCGCAGGTAAACATAAGGGAATTACGAGTCTGAATTATGAATTACGAGTTGTCGCGCTCTTTGTGCGATTTGGAACTATTGAATTCGTGATTCAATAATTCCAAATCGGCCGCATGTGCCGACAACCCGTCATTCCTAATTCCTAATTCGTCATTATTCTTTCGATTTTTCTATCCACGCTGCAAACTCTTCCACCTTCGGGTTTTCGAGTCCCAGCTTGTATTTCTTGTTAACGCCGCAGACATCCTGCTGGAGTTTCTGCGGATTCAGTTCACGGATATCCGAAACAAGATAGTAGCCGCACTTGTTGAACAAGGGCACCCACTCCTCTCCCACTCCGATGGCGGCCCATTCGGCCGCGGTGCTCTTCGGAGCCTTCTTCTCCGGCTTCATGGTCGGGAAGAGCAGCACTTCCTGGATTGTGGGCTGGCCGGTCATGAGGATGGCCAGACGGTCGATACCGATACCTATACCGCTCGTCGGCGGCATTCCGTACTGCAGTGCGCGGAGGAAGTCGTGGTCAATGACCATTGCCTCGTCGTCTCCCTTGTCGGCAAGACGCATCTGTTCTACGAACCGTTCTTCCTGATCGATCGGGTCGTTAAGTTCGGAGTAGGCATTGGCCAGCTCCTTGCCGTTGACCATCAGCTCGAAGCGCTCGGTCAGTCCGGGCTTTGAGCGGTGCATCTTCGTCAGCGGCGACATCTCCACGGGATAGTCGGTGATGAATGTAGGCTGTATGAACGTTCCTTCGGCTGTCTCTCCGAATATCTCGTCGATGAGCTTGCCCTTGCCCATAATCTCGGTGTCTTCTATTCCGAGCGACTTGGCAATCTCGCGGATTTCCTCCTCGGTTTTTCCTTCGAGGTCATAGCCGGACTTCTCCTTGATGGCCTCCAGGATGGGCAGACGGCGATAAGGAGCCTTGAAGCTCACGACGTTGTCGCCGATTTTCACCTCTGTCGTTCCGTTGACGGCGATACAAATCTCTTCGAGCAGTTTCTCGGTGAACGCCATCATCCAGTTGTAGTCCTTGTAGCTCACGTAGAGTTCCATGCATGTGAACTCGGGGTTGTGGCTGCGGTCCATACCTTCGTTGCGGAAGTTGCGGCCAATTTCATAGACGCCCTCAAATCCGCCGACGATGAGCCGCTTCAGATACAGCTCTGTGGCGATACGCAGATAGAGTTCGGTGTTGAGCGCGTTGTGGTGGGTGATGAACGGGCGGGCGCTGGCTCCTCCGGCAATCTGCTGGAGAATGGGCGTCTCGACCTCCGTAAATCCGGCCTCGTCGAAGACACGACGCATCGTGCGCAATATCGTGGCGCGCTTCTCAAAGGTTTCCTTGACGCCGTCGTTGACAACAAGGTCGACGTAGCGCTGGCGGTAGCGCAGCTCCGGGTCGTCAAACTTGTCGTATGCCACGCCATCCTTATATTTCACGATGGGCAGCGGTTTGAGGCTCTTGGAGAGCATCGTAAGCTCCTGCGCGTGCACGGAGATTTCGCCCGTCTGCGTGCGGAAAGCATATCCGCGCACACCGATGAAGTCGCCGATGTCCATCAGTTTCTTGAACACCTTATTATATAATTCCTTGTCCTCGCCCGGACAAATGTCGTCACGGGTTATATATACCTGTATTCGTCCTTTCGAATCCTGCAGCTCTATGAAGCTGGCCTTACCCATCACACGTCGGCTCATCAGTCGACCGGCAATGCAGACCTGTCGCGGCTCGGCCTCATCACAGAACTCGTTCTTTATATCTGTAGAAAAAGCATTGGTGGGATATTCCGCTGCCGGATAGGGGTCAATGCCCATGTCCCGCAGTTCCTGCAGACTTTGACGTCTGCCGATTTCCTGTTCACTTAACTCTAAAACGTTCATACTGTATTAAAAATATCGAATATATATTCTTGTTGTGGGTGCAAATTTAATAAATTATTCTGAATAAGCATTATTTTGAATGTGGATAATTCGCTCTGTTGAGGTTATTTAAGGAATAATCCTGCAAGGGGGAAAATATCCGGCGGAGGGTCGGCGTTTCTCCGTGGATGGAGGAGAATGAAGGGAGGAAAGTCCCTATTCTCGCAGGGTTTAAATTCCCCAAAAAGAGGACAAAACGGTATAACGACCGGCCCCCGCATTTGTGTTCAATATTGGGTCAGCAGCCCTCACGGTAGAAGTCGAGGGCGGCGCAGATTTCCTCACGTGTGGCGGTGCGGTCAATTTCTATGCCGCCGATGGAGGACAGGAGAGTGAAGTTTATGATGCCGGCCTTGTTCTTCTTGTCGTGCATCATCAGCTCCACAAGCTCGTCATAGTCGTCGCAGGTTATCGTCAGACGGCCGTAGTGGCTGTTGATGAAGTCGACGGTCTGGCGCATACGGTCCGTTGGGAAGCCTTCTTTCACAGCGCTCAGATACAGCTCGCATATCAGTCCCCACGCCACGGCATAACCGTGGAGCACGGGCGTTCCGCGACGCATGGCCAACGACTCGAAGGCATGGCCGGCGGTATGGCCGAGATTGAGGGCCTTGCGCAGGCCGCGCTCCGTGGGGTCCGCCTCGACAACGCGCTCCTTGACGGCCACGGATTCGGCCACCATCTGACGCAGACGGCCGAGGTCCGGCGCCGTGATGTCATAGTTCATCAGCTCCGCCCACATCCGTTCGTCGCTGATAAGTCCGTGCTTGAGCATCTCGGCATAGCCGGAAAGCATGTTTTCGGCGTCCATCGTGGCGAGAAACTGCGTGTCGAGAATGACCGTGCGGGCGTTGTTGAACACGCCGATTTCGTTCTTCAGGCCGCCGAAGTTGACACCCGTCTTGCCGCCTACGGAGGCGTCGACCATCGACAGCAGCGTAGTCGGGATGTTGATATAACTGATTCCGCGCTTGAAAGTCGACGCGGCGAAGCCTCCGAGGTCGGTGACCATGCCGCCTCCGAGATTGACCATCAGCGAGTGGCGCGTGCCGCCCATGCGTCCCAGCTCTGTCCAGACGTGGGACAGACTGTCGAGTGTCTTGGCCGTATCGCCGGCGGGAATGGTGATGTGCTGTGCCTCCTTGAAACATACCTCGTCTGCAACAAGCGGCAGACAGAGACGACGGGTGGTTTCGTCTGTCAATACGAAAAGGCGGTCGTGCGGTTCGCGGGCAATGGCCTCGCTGAGGGTGCGTCCGAGATTGTCGGATATTACTACGTTCTGTCGTTCCATAATCAATATGTATATAGATAAACCCACGGACACGATGGAAGCCAGTCAGAATCATGCCGGGGCAAACTTATCATTTGCAAAGATACGCTAAAAAAATGAAGAACGATGAATGAAGAATGAAGATTTTTCTACCACCGTGACATGTTTGTTTCCACCATCACTTTCTTTTTATCACATCCGACTGCAAAAAAATCTCTCCTGTGATTAAACGTTTGTACCGACGCAACGTCATAAGGGCGTATTTAGTGAATCAAAACGACTATTAATCAAGACAAATGAAAAGACTTCTACTGCTGATGACCATCCTCATGTCATCCACATTCTCCGCATTGGCCCAGCGCGCCGTGACCGGAAAAATTGTTGAGAGCGACTCTAAAGAGCCGATGGCCATGACTACCGTACAACTGCTCAAAAAAGACAGCACGCTGGCCGCAGGCGCACTGACGGCAGAAAACGGCTCGTTCAAAATCACCGCCCCTGCCGACGGACAGTATATACTGAAAGTGACGAGCGTCGGATTCAAGAACATGACGCGAAACGTGACCATCGCCGACGGCAAGAACGCCGAGATGGGAACGCTCGCAATGGCCGTTGACGCCATCATGCTCAAAGGAGCTGTCGCAACAGGCCACGCCGCCAAGGTGACAGTGAAGGAAGACACCTTCATATATAATGCCGCGGCCTATCGCACACCGGAAGGTTCGGTCGTCGAAGAACTGGTCAAAAGGCTGCCCGGAGCGCAGATGGACGATGACGGCAACATCAAGATCAACGGAAAGGAAGTCAAGAAAATACTCGTTGACGGAAAGGAATTCATGACCGGCGACACAAAGACCGCACTGAAAAACCTGCCCACTTCAATCATCGAGAAAATAAAGGCCTATGACGAGAAGAGCGACCTGGCACGCGTCTCGGGCATCGATGACGGTGAAGAACAGACCGTGCTCGACTTCGGAATAAAGAAGGGCATGAACCGTGGATTTATGTCCAACGCCGATCTCGCGGCCGGAACGCGTGACCGTTATGCGGCGCGCGTGATGGCAGCACAGATGAACAGCGACATGAAAGTGATGGGAATGTTCAGCGCCAACAACGTCGGCGACATGGGATTCGGAGGCGGACGACGCGGCGGCGGTGCAGGACGACGCGGTCTGACTGCCCCCAAAATGGCCGGAGTGAACCTCAACTACGAGAAAAAGAACAAGCTGAAGCTCGACGGTAGCGTCCGCTGGAACCACAGCGACGGCGACACGTGGACGCGCTCGTCGGGCGAAAACTTCGTCAGCACGACGGGTTCGTTTGACAACAGCCGCAACCAGAGCTTCTCGCGGAGCAACTCGTGGAACGGCCAGATGCGTCTGGAGTGGATGCCTGACACGATGACGAACATCATGTTCCGTCCGACCGTCAGCTACAGCAAGAACGACGGAATCTCCATGAGCAGCTCGGCCACATACAACGAAGACCCTTTCCTTTATACCGATGACCCGCTCTCGAAGGACGCACTGGACATTATGGACAACATGGACCTCATGGTCAACAGCCGTAACAACAGCTCCATCACCTACAGCGACTCGAAGAACATCGGCGGTATGCTCCAGCTGAACCGCCGGCTGAGCAACACCGGACGAAACGTAACGCTGCGCCTCAACGCAAACTACGGCGAGACGGGAAGCAACAGCCTTCAGATCAACAATGTCCATCTGTATCAGAAGAAAGACTATCTGGGCCTGAACGACTCTACATATCAGACCAACCGCTACAACCTTACGCCGCAGAAAAACTACAGCTACAGCGTCAAGGCAACCTACAGTGAGCCTATCATGAAGGCCACCTTCCTTCAGTTCAGCTACGAGTTTCAGTATAAGTACACAAAGAGCGACCGTTCTACATTCGACTTCAGCAATCTCGGAGAAGATTATTTCAGTGGCCTCAGCCCATTCTACCGCGGATGGGACAGCTATCTTGCGCGCCTCAGCAATCCGTTCGAGAGCTATCTTGACGACGACCTGAGCCGCTTCTCCGAATACACGAACTACATCCACGACATTCAGGTCATGCTCCGCATAATCCGCAAGGCCTACAACTTCAGCGTCGGAGTAAACCTCATGCCGCAGAAAACCCACTTCATCCAACGCTATCAGGGCCACGATGCCGACACGACACGCACCGTTACGAACTTCACTCCAACGGCCGATTTCCGCTGGAAGATATCGAAGGTGAGCCAACTGCGCTTCAACTACCGCGGACGGACAAGCCAGCCGAGCATGAGCAACCTGCTCGACATCACCGACGACAGCAATCCGCTGAACATCACAAAGGGTAACCCGGGACTGAAACCGTCGTTCTCAAACAACTTCTTCCTGCGCTACAACAACTACATCCAGAGCCACCAGCAGGGCATGGGAGCCAACCTGAGCTTCCAGACCGTGCGCAACAGCATCTCCAACAAGGTCACATACGACCCCGTTACGGGCGGACGCACCACACGGCCGGAGAATATCAACGGAAACTGGAACATCGGCGGAAACGTCTTCTACAACATAGCCATCGACACGACAGGCTACTTCAACGTCAACACGACAACCGAAGTCAGATATACCAACAGCGTCGGCTACCTCGACCTGCGCCGCGACGGCAACTCCGTGAAGTCGACAACGAAGAGCTCTACGATAAACGAAAGACTGGCGGCAAGCTATCGCAACTCGTGGATTGAATTCGAAGTGAACGGTACGCTGGAGTATGATCACTCATCGAACAGACTACAACCCACCAGCAACCTTGACACATGGCGATACTCCTACGGTTTCAACACCAACATGACAATGCCTTGGGGAACGTCACTCTCGACCGACCTGAACATGAACAGCCGACGGGGATACAGCGACGAGAGCCTCAACACGAATGAACTGATATGGAACGTCCAGATAAGCCACAGCTTCCTGAAAGGAAAGAATCTCATCGCGTCGCTCCAGTTCTACGATCTTCTGCACCAGCAGTCGAACATCAGCCGCACGATAGACGCCATGAGACGTCAGGACACGGAGTATAACTCTATCACCAACTATGCAATGCTGCACGTAATCTACCGCCTAAACCTCTTCGGAACAAAGGAAGCACGTCAGGGCATGCGCCAAGGCCCGGGCATGGACGGCCCCGGCGGTGAAAGACCGGAACGCGGAACACGCAGTACGAGGGGAGGCAACCGTGGAGGCGGAGGAGGCTTCGGAGGCCCCGGACGCTTCTAAGAACAAGCACGGAAATATTGAATAAACGCAACAGCGGCTTGAAATCGGTTGGTTTCAAGCCGCTGTTGCGTTATAATCACATTCAAATTATATCATAAAGACATCCTGTCTGCATTACGATTGCGCCATAACCACACCATCGAAGCATCCCCTACTCCATTTTCCGGCGGCTGCTCTCGCGTATTCTCTGCACCGTCGGAATGACTTTATGGATTGGTTTGGCGTTGCCGCGGAGATGTCCGAGGAGCGTCAAACAGGCTTCCTCGCCCATCAGACGGCTGCGGTCTTCAATCGTGGAGAGTGAAGGGCTGACATCGGCAGCATATTCCACGTCGCTGAAACCTATCAGGGCGACGTCACGCGGCATGTCCAGACCACGACGGCGGAGCGCCTTCATGGCTGCGAAAAGAAGCGTGTCGTTAAGCGCAAGGATAGCGTCGGGCGGTTCGGGGAGGTCCATCATCGCGTCAGTGACATCGATTGCCGACGCCGTATCAATGGCGCTGTAGGCAACGTAATCGGGACGTACGGGCAGCCCGGCCTCATGAAGGGCCTCTATATAGCCGTGCTTGCGCTCGGCGACCATCCGGAGACGACCGGGGCCACACAGGATGGCAATACGGCGACAGCCCTGACGCACAAGATGGAGCGTGGCGCGGCGTGCGGCCGCAACGCTGTCGGCTGTCACGGATGAGTAGTCGGTCCCCTCTCTCTTTGATTGTCCACCGCCGATGGCACGCGCCACAAACACCACTGGAATGCCCTCGGCCGCCAGCGCGTCGAAATGAGAACAGTCTTCCGTCTCCTGCGTGACGCTGGCAATGACTCCCGCCACGTGGAAAGCGGCGAGACTGCGGACATTGCGGCACTCCTCCTCATAGCTTTCATGGGAGTTCATGCTGATGACGGCATAGCCCTCACGCGCCGCAACGCTCTCGATACCGTCAAGCACGGACGAGTAGAACAGCGTCACACCGTGGGGAACGATAACGCCGACAACCGGCAGCGTTCCGCTGCGCAGGCTGTCGGCGATGAAATTCTTGGAGTAACGCATCTCACGGGCGGCTTCCATGACGCGCTCCCGCGTCGCGTTGCTTACAGCAGTACTGCCCTGCAGCGCCCTGCTCACAGTAGCGATGCTTATGCCGAGCCGCGAGGCTATGTCCTTGAGTGACACAGGCCGCACGGGAGCTGATGCCCCGAGAGGTTCTTTCGGCGATGCCGGCCGTGAAGAGGCGGATTTTCCGGAGCGGCCCATCAGTCCTCCTTGCGGTCGTCGATGTTGTCTCCCTCGGTCGGTGTAAGCTCGTTGTCAAAGTCTGAGATGCCGTTGGCGACGAGGATGTTGTACCACTGGATGAGCTTCTTGATGTCACTGTTGTGAACGCGCTCGCGGTCGAAGTCGGGCAGAACCTTTGCGAAATATTCGCGCAGTTCGTCGCCGCTGGCCTTCTTTATGTTGATGCTGGCAGCCTTGCCGTCTTCGAGTGTCTTGAGACTGGTGAGCACCTTGTGCAGGGGTACGTCATCCGTGTCGGTGTACATGGCAATGTCGGCCAGCGACGTGATGCGGTCGGTGGCGAACGCCGGTATGCGACGATGTGTCTCGTCGAGCACTTCGACGATAAGACTGTTCTTTGCTCTTGATACTAACTTGTAGAGTCCGGGCTTACCCGAGATTGCTAAGATTGTCTGTAACATGATTACTGTTATGTTTTTATTTCAATTTAACGATTAGTTCATCTATCTGCTGTCCAATGTCGGCCACGCCGTCATTTACGATTTCATGGTCTGCGCACCTCCTGACCTCTTCCTGCGGCCACTGGCGGGCCATCCATTCAAGCACCTTTTCGTGTGTTATGCCGTCCCGCTCCATGACGCGGCGGATGCGGACATCCTCCGGTGCTGTGACAGCGACAACGCGGTCGACAAGCCGGTTGAAGCCCGTCTCAAACAGTATGGCACACTCCATCCAGCTGTTCCCGCTCCGGCGGAAGTCGTCGGCCACGGCCGGATGGACGATGGCGTCTATGGCTGCGGCATTTTCGGCCGAGGCCAAAAGAAAAGCAGCGACCGCCGCCTTGTTGAGCCGGCCGTCACCGTCGTAGGCTGTCGGTCCTATGAGCCGTGTCAGAGCTGTGCGCACGTTGTCGGAAGAGCGCATGATGCGTTTGGCGGCGCTGTCACAGTCATAGACGGCAATGCCGCGCCGGGCCAGTTCGGCACAGACAAAGCTCTTGCCACTGCCGATTCCTCCCGTTATACCTATTTTAATAGTCTTCTTTTCTGTCATTCCAGCCCCGATAAAAGCCTGAAGCTCATTCCCGCCCGATAAACAATAAGATTATTCCTCCTCAATGAGATAGTCGACCATCCGCGTTTCCAAGGCCACGCGCGATATGCCTTCCGGAACGCTTTTGAGATATAGCGTACATTTGTCGGAGGGATGGGCCACGATATCGTTGTAGTCGACCACGACCGTGAAATCGGCCGCGCTGAGTCCGCGGAACTGACTCACGCCGGTCACAAACTTGACGGCCACCTTTGCGGGAAATGTCCTGAGGACCTTGCCTTCCGGCATATTGATACCACGGACGGGGATATTGTCTATCCTCGCTTCGGTCAACACGTCTGTATAGAATACTACGCCGACCTTTTCTGGCACACACTTGACACCTTTCATCTTCTGCAGTCCGCAACTCACGGAGAGCGTATCGCGGAAGTTGGCATAGTTGAGCGCCTCGGTATATACAACGCTGATGCTATCCAGCCTCTCCTGCGAGGCGTAGACATCGACACTGTCGGGACGGTATTCGACGTGCGAGATGAAGTAGAGATGTTCCGGCAGCACCCGTCCGCTCCACCTTACGGGCACACGCTTGCGCAGCCCGTAGTTGAAAAAGAACTCAAGCCGGTCAGGCTTGGCACCGACTATCTTGGTTGATGCGGACAGCTGCTGATATGCCAGACGCTGGAGTTCGGCCGCCGAGACAGACACCGAACCTTGCGTGCGCATATAGTTCTTGAAGTTGAGCCTGATTGGGCGCAGCACGTCGCCATACATATATCCCAACAGCACGAAGCCCTTGTCACTCAGAGTGACACGGACCGTATCTGTGGCGTCGGACGTGAGAACCACGTTCTGCGGCACATTCACTATGCACACGGGAATCTTCAGTTCCTTCTCATAGTTTTCGTTGAGCGTCATCATCAACCAGAAGACGCCGGAGAGAGCAAGAAAGAACAAAAAAACCAGGAATTCCCTGTTCACCGAACTGAACAGGAAATTCCTGACTATGTAATATATGCTGCGTCCTCTGCCCATTTATTTTCCCTGTACGGGTGTGCTCGCCATATCCTTGAAGACGTAACCTTTGTCAACACGAACAACCACGCCGCGGGCGATTTCCACCTCAACGATATTCGCAACGAGGTCTATTTTCTTGACCGTGCCGTAGATACCGCCTCCGGTGACAACCTGTGCACCCTCTGAGAGAGAGTTCTGAAACTTCTGGATTTCCTTCTGTTTTTTCTGCTGCGGGCGTATCATGAAGAAATACATGATGGCGAAAATGGCCACCATCATAAGAATCATGCTCATAGAGCTGCCCTGTGCTGCCTGCGCAGCCATAATAATATTTGCTGTCATATTTTCTTTTTAAATGCTTATTCTTTTTTTTCAGCCTCAGTGCCTACAAAACCTTTTTTTCCTGACCGCGGTTCGTCGATACTCTTGAGGAGACGCCCGCTCTTTATCAGATGCCGGGCGATACCGTCAAGCATACCGTTGATGTAGCTTCCGCTGCGCGGCGTACTGTAGAGTTTGGCTATATCGACAAATTCGTTGATACTCACACTGACGGGTATGCTGGGGAAAGTCATCATTTCCGCAATAGCTATCTGCATGATGACTACGTCCATGTAGGCCAAGCGGTTGAAATCCCAGTTACGCGATGCCTCGCTCATGAAGCGCTGATATTCGTCGGCATTCATTATGGTTGAGCGGAAAAGCTTGCGCGCATAGTCCTTATCCTCCTCACTGTCATATTCGGCGAGCAGTTCCTGACGGGCGCCGTTCTTCTCGTCAAAACGCTTGATGGTCTTGAGAACAAACGTGTCGACAATCTCCTTGTCGTCATTCCAGTAGAGACTCTGCTCCTCAAGAATGGCGTCAAGACTTTCGTTGTCCTGTATCAGGGTGCGGTAGAGCTTGCGCCACAACTCACGGTCGGCGGCATACGTTTCCTCCTTTTCGGCCATGTATTCCTGATAAATCTGGCTCTCTGTTATCTGAAGATAGAGTTTGCGGAGAAACTCCGGCTCCGTCGACCAAGATTTCTTCTGCGCTTCCATGAAATCATTGAGCATGCGGTTTTCTTCGAGCTGCATGGCAAACTTATTGTACGCAAATTTTTGTGAGGGCATCTCCGTGCCTTCACGCGCCGCCTTGGCTTGCGCCACTTCCAGATGTCGCCTTGATTCCTTGGTCACGGCCACTATCAGCGCGAGCAGATAGTTGTAGAGGTCATACGCCTTGGAAAGACTGAAGAACAGTTCTTTTTCCGCTGATTCGATGTTCTTGTTGCCGTTTTGATAGTAGGCATAGGTTAACTGGACGGTCTTGATCCTAATTATTTCCCGGTTTATCATAAATGCTTTATGTCTCTATGTGTCGTCGTTCTGCAAATTTTGCAATTTATCCATGCATCAGATGGGAGACCATCCGACAACATTTGAGTGCAAATTTAAGGAAAATTCCCCGAAGTTGCAAGAAATACGCAAAAAATATTGCAGTTTTTTGTTAAATATCGTATACGCGCCTGAAAACGAGACGGACATTCATTTCAAAATAGTTTACTTTAACAAAGGTTAATTCGCTCCCGAACGACGATTTCTGCGCTACGACTCAAAAATAGCGCTTTTTTCACGCAAAACAGAACATCCTGACCATCAATACTTTACGACAATCAACCGTTTTCCGCAATTCTCCCGGCGAGCCGTAAGGGCCTCCCGACCTTGCAACGGAGCCCTTGTTGCATCTCAACGGAGCCACCGTCACACCACAAGAGTGGCTCCGTTGTAACCCAAGGAGGGCCTTACGGCACACGACAAAAACAAACCGGCAACACGAAACTGCCGAAATTAACAGTCGTTAACCACTCGTTTGAAACAAAAAAAATGCGTGTTTTTGTGAATTAAGATAACATTTTAATATTCGTTTACACATAAAAAAAATCCCTCCGCCATAACACCATTATAATAAAAAAAATAATCCGCCTGCAAGCCATAACACGATGAATCCACACACTGACGGCAACACGCAGACGTCAACACGCAGAGCCTCCCATACCACCGAACCGAATTGCGCATGATGATTTGAAAGTTTTGAAACGCAACTGATTACAAATTCTCTCCGCAAATTCCGCAAATTCTCTACCGCCATCAACTTTTCCGCCACAACATTTGCACAATCGCCGGAAAATCCTTACCTTTGCAGCGCTTTTTCAAAAGCACAACGAAAACATATTCGTGTGATGGTGAATTGAGCAAAAAATTATTTTTCAAACTTAATTTAGAGTAACACATTTACAATTATGAAAGAAATTGTAGTAAACGGCCAGAAGCGCACCGAAACTGGTAAGAAGGCTTCTAAAATGATGCGCAAAGAGGGTCTTGTTCCCTGCAACCTGTATGGTGAGAAAAGAGGTGAGAACGGTCTGCCCGAGGCAATGGCATTCACAGTGTCTATGTCTGAGCTCCGCAAGATTGTCTACACTCCCCACATCTATGTAATCAACCTCATCATTGACGGTGAGAGCCGCAAAGCCGTTCTGAAGGAGCTTCAGTTCCACCCGGTTACGGACGCTCTGCTTCACGTAGACTTCTATGAGGTGAACGATGAGAAGCCCATCACAATCGGTATCCCCGTCAAGCTCAACGGTCTGGCTCAGGGTGTGCGCGATGGTGGTCGTATCAATCTCTCAATCCGCAAAATCAACGTTAAAGCCCCCTATCAGGTTATTCCCGAGCACCTCGACATCGATGTCACAAACCTCAAGCTCGGCAAGAGCATCAAGGTTGGCGAACTCAGCTTCGAGGGTCTTGAGATTGCCACACCGTCAGAGGTTATCGTATGCTCGGTTAAGGCTACACGTGCATCAAGATCTGCAGCTGCTGCTGAAGCATCAGGCAAGTAATGGAGAAATACTTGATTGTTGGTCTGGGCAACGTCGGCAGTGAATACGACATGACCCGACATAACACAGGATTTATGGTATTGGACGCTTTTGCTAAGGCGTCCAATATTGTTTTTGAAGACCGCCGCTACGGCTTTGTGGCCGAAACGAGCATCAAAGGGCGCAAGGTAACGTTGCTCAAACCGAGCACATACATGAATCTGAGCGGCAACGCCGTGCGCTACTGGATGAACAAGGAGAACATACAGCTGGACCATCTGCTCGTCATCGTCGACGATCTGGCTCTGCCACTCGGAACGCTCCGGCTCAAACCTTCAGGCAGCAACGCCGGCCACAACGGTCTCGGAAACATACAGTCCGTAATCGGAACAGACCGCTACAGCCGGTTGCGTGTGGGCATTGGCAACGATTTCCCACGCGGAATGCAGATTCAGTGGGTACTCGGACGCTATGACGAAGAAGAACTCCAGACACTGGCGCCGAAGATGGAAACGGCCTGCGAAATAATCAAGAGCTTCGTTCTGGCGGGCGTTGACTTCACGATGAACTCTTTCAACAAGAAGAAATAGACCATGGCAGAAGAGGCAAGAATAGACAAATGGCTATGGGCGGCACGCATCTTCAAGACGCGTTCCATAGCTGCCGACGCCTGCAAGAACGGCCGCGTGACCATCGGCGGAGCCAACGCCAAACCATCACGCACGGTCAAGGCGAACGATGTCGTGGCCGTCAGGAAGCCGCCGGTGACCTACTCCTTCCGCGTCATCAAACCCATAGAACAGCGTGTGGGGGCAAAACTCATTCCCGAAATCTATGAAAATGTGACCGCCCCCGACCAGTATGAACTGCTGGAGATGAACCGCATCAGCGGATTCGTTGACCGCGCACGTGGCACCGGACGCCCCACAAAGAAGGAAAGACGCTCGCTCGACGCCTTCATCGGACCGTCATTCGAGGGATTCGACACGTGGGACGAAGAAGAAGAGGACTGAAAACAAACCGATTTTTTTATAACCAAATTCAAAACATATCCGCATGAAGACATTAAAGAACTTACTCACCGCAGCCACCTTAATGCCGCTCTTTGCGGCATGTATCGGAAGCGAAACGGAACAGGCCGGATTCTCCACTGTAGCCTTCACCGTGCCATACGCCAACTCCACGGACGGCATGATTGCATTTGTGACATACGGCAAATGGCACATCAAACAGAACAGCGGAAACAACTGGTGTAACATAAAGACGATGGAAGGCGAGGCGAACATGATATACAATATCCCGTTCACCGCAACCATCAACACCACGGGCGAAGCGCGCAATGCCAGCTTCACGCTTCAGGACAACGCCAACGAAGACGTCAAAATCAACTTCCAACTATACCAGTATGCCACACGAGGAGACGGAACTCTGGGTAATGCGGCCATGATCAGACGCATCGAGGGAACCGACGGAAGTCTCATCACAGCCGGATATGACGATCTCTACCGGCCTACCTCGCTGACCATAGAGAAGAACGGAACGACGCTGAGGAATCTGGAAATAAGCTACAGCGACGCCTCCGACAGTACCGTCACCGTGAACAGCACGAGAACGGGAACAACGGCGCCGACAACACTGAAATCGAAATACGACATGGGATACCAGCCGGTAAAGTTGATATCATCAACCGATACGGTGTGCTATCGCGAGCAGGGATTTGTCTACGGCAGCTCCAGCTACGCTTTCAATGTAGAGGAACGTTATCAGGGCGGAGAATATACCATTCAGGCACTGAAACTGAACAGCCAGCAAAGCCTTGCCCCCGACGGGAAACATGTTTCCGACAGTCTCCGCTACATGCACCGGTATGCCGACGGAACGGTCATGATGGAAAAGCTGAAACTCTCCTACAGCAGCCGCGACAACCGCCAGCAGTCGCTTGACATCAACCAACTGCTGCTCGGCGTGGAGGAATGCAATCCCTATACGCTGATATCCATGTTCAAGCACGCCCGCAACAGCAGCGTCATCTCCGAGGCTGAGTCGGAAGACAGCCGCCTGACGGTGAAGACAACGGCCAATGCCGACGGTTCGGTCGGCACCATGACCGTGACACGCACGCCGTTAGGAAAGGATGGCGGAGAAGAGAAGACCGTTACATATACGTTCAGTTACTAACCGCAGGCCGCTACCCGGAAGACAATGACAAACATAGCCATATTCGTGTCGGGCAACGGCACAAACTGCGAGAATATCATACGTCACTTCGACGGCAGCTCCGACGTCCGCGTTGTTCTCGTCCTGAGCAACAGGGCCGATGCCTACGCGCTCGTAAGGGCAGTCTCTCTGGGAGTCAGAACCGCTGTAATGGACAAAACGGCATTCAGGAACGAAGAAAGCCTGACAGAACTGATGGAACGGCACAACGTCGATTTCATCGTTCTGGCAGGCTTTCTGCTTATGATTCCGCCGTTCCTCATAGCGCGCTATCCCCACCGCATAGTCAACATCCACCCCGCCCTGCTGCCCAAATACGGCGGCAAAGGGATGTACGGACGCCATATCCACGAGGCGGTGAAGTCCGCCGGCGAGACTGAAACGGGAATAACGATCCACTATGTGAGCGAGGTTTGTGACGGAGGAGAGATTATCTTTCAGGCCCGCACGGCCGTCACACCGGAGGACACTCCGGAGGACATTGCGGCGAAAGTCGGGCGGCTCGAACAAGAGCACTATCCCGAAGTGATAGGAAACGTGGTCAGGCAGCTGGTCTGAACACGCCAACGGCACAACACGACGGAATAACGGGAAGGAACAACAGACCGCACACCCAGACGGAACAACGGGAAGACATAACGGGAAGGACATAAAAACAGACAACTTTAGCGATGATTCTCAACATTATATATATAATAATAGGTGTGGCGCTCGTCATTTGGGGAGCGGACCGCATGACTGACGGCGCGGCCTCACTGGCGCGCCGGATGCACATTTCCGAGATGGTGATCGGCCTGACCATCGTTGCTGCCGGAACGTCGGCACCGGAACTCTTCGTCAGCCTCATGTCTGCCCTGAAAGGCACGCCGGACATGGCCGTGGGCAATGTCATCGGCAGCAACATCTTCAACACGATGCTCATCGTGGGCTGTGCCGCCATGGTAGCGCCGATGACTATTTCGGTGGCGACGGTGCGGAAGGACATTCCCTTTGCAGTTGCGGCGACGATGCTGCTCATCGTGCTTTGTCTCGACAGCTTCAGCAGTTTCAGCATAGACGGAAACACCATCAGCCGGCTTGACGGAATCATCCTGCTGGCAGGCCTCGCCGTCTTCATGGGCTACACGCTTAGGACGGCGAAAGCCGGCTATTCAACATCGGCGGATTCAACAGCTTCTGCGGATTCAACAGTTTCAGCGGATTCAGCAACTTCAGCAGATTCAGCGGCAGATGCGGCGCCCATCAGCGTCGTCAGGTGTCTGGCCTACGTCGCCTTGGGACTTGCGTGTCTCGTCGGCGGAAGCAACCTCTTTGTTGACGCTGCGGCGGATATGGCACGCGGACTTGGCGTCAGCGACGGCGTTATCGGACTGACAATCGTTGCGGGAGGAACGTCGATGCCCGAGCTGGCCACCAGCGTTGTGGCCGCACGCAAAGGCAAATCGGCCATCGCGATAGGCAATGTGATAGGAAGCAACGTCTTCAACGTCCTCGCCATACTCGGCATCACGGCCACGATATGCCCGATGCAGCTCAGCGGCATAACTCTCACCGACTTGCTCGTCATGGGCGGAAGCATCATGGCGGTGTGGCTGTTTTCCTTCACGCGCTATACGGTTGAACGCTGGGAGGGCGCCGTCCTCACAGCTGCTTTCATGGCCTATCTCGGCTATCTGCTTTCAAACGTGATGATGTGATTATAAGGTAGAGGAAGATAAAAGGAGATATTATAAGGAGACAGAGGGAGATAAAGGACGACGATCTTATTGCTTAGCAACAATAGATATGTCCTTTATCTCCCTCTGTCTCCTTATAATATCTCCTTTTATCTTCCTCTTTCTTCCTCTTTCTTCCTTTATCTACTTATAAATTCTTCCTTTATCTAATCTTATAATCTCCCCTTTCATAGTTTCGCCGAAGTCTCACGTATAACGAGCCGCTGGGGAACCCTCTCGCGATATATCGTGCGGTCGCCGGCGATGGCACGGAGCAACAGCCGGCATGCCGTGGCACCCATCTGATGCGACTGGTCCTCTATGGCAGACATCCTCGGAGTCACGTATGCCGCATGGACATCGTCCGTGAAACCTATCAGAGCCACGTCCTCGGGAATCCGTAGGTTCATCTGCTTGATTGCCGTGAAGGCCGCAAAGGTGATTATGTCGTTGAAAGCAAGAATGGCGTCAGGACGGTCCTGTCGGGAAAGGAGTTCCTTGGTGGAACTGATGGCCAGCTCATAGTCAATCTTGTCGCAAACAACCATGTTTCTGTCTATCGGGATGCGGTTTGCCCTGAGTGCCTCCAGATAGCCGTGCTTGCGGCGGCGCACCATGTCGAGATGGTTCGGCCCGCCGATGAAGGCTATGCGGCGGCTGCCCGTGTCGATGAGATGCTGGGTTGCCAGCTGTGCGGCTTCGTCGCCGTTGGCCGTAACCGAGGAAAACATATCTGTGAGACAGGTACGTCCGAAGAACACCAAAGGAATACCCATACGGTGGAGTTCCTCGAAATGGGAATAGTCAGTAGTGTTCTGAGCCAGACAGGCGACGATGCCTTCCACGTGCATGTCGATGAAATTGTCAATCGTTCTGGCTTCTATATCAAAATCCTCATGACTGTTGGCGCTGATGACAGAATATCCTTCTTTGGCCGCTTCGCTCTCTATTCCGTCAAGTACGGCGGCATAATAATGCGTAACAAGATTTGGAACCACAACACCGATTATCTTCGGTGCCTCACGGCGCAGGCTGCGGGCGAAAGGATTCGGGCGATAATTGAGCTGCCGGGCCAGTTCCTTCACACGCGTCTGCATATCCTTGCCTATCTCCGGACTGTTGCGAAGAGCGCGACTGACAGTGGCAATACTCACACCAAGTTCCTTTGCCAAATCTTTCAGAGAGGTTCTATGCTTGTTGGTAGACATTCAGGTTTGCTTTTACAAAGATTAGGGTTACATCTGCAAATTTAATCAAAATAGGCAGAACGCGCAAACGTTTACGTTAGTTTTTTAGTGAAAAGATATATTATTTAGTCAAAAACATCATATCTTTGCAAAACAAATTCAGAATGAGTAATGAATAGTTGATAATAAGTTAGTTAGAAAACAGAGGCTTAATATTGTCGGGAGACAATTTTAAGCCTTTTCTTTTTTCTTGTGAGCCACAACCGCTTTCCTTTCTGCGCGCCTCAGGTTTCATTTCTTCGGGCAAAATATCCATCCGCTATACGAGGATTTTTTTCGACCGTGAGAAAATTATTTTTCGACCGTGAGAAAATTTTCCATGGCCACGACGGAGGTTTTCATGCCCGCCCTCAGAACTTCACGCTGAACTTGAATCTCACACCGTGCTTCGACGCCGTAGGCAAATCGAGATAGGTCAGGCGCCGGACATACTCTATATGGAGGAAACGCAGCACGTTGTGGACACCGACGAGCACTTCGACGTACGGCCGTTGCGGGTCCATGACGTGGGTGCCGGCGGGAAAATCCATTAGAACGGGGCTGCCGCTGTTCTCATGAAGCATGGGATTGTTCTTGTCCGTGAGGTCGCCCCAAAGCGCCTTCACACCGATATATTCGCGCCATTTGAGGCGGCGGACGAGCGGCAGCCGGTTGAACAGCTTTCCGTTGAGGTCCCACGAGAGGTGCGCCGAGGCGTAGCGGTCATTCAGAAACTCCATGTTGGTCATCAGATTGAACATGTCTTTCTGTATGACATACGAAAGATTTGACGCCGGAACGATGAGCAGCGGATAGGGAACACGGTTCCACTGTGCTCCGGCCGAAAGGCTGACGTCCACCTTTCCCCAGCTCTTGACCCAGAAACGCTTGAAGAACGACAGTTCGGTCAGGTTGTAACGATACTGTCCGCCCATCACTCCGCCCAGTCCGGCGGCATGGCTCACGGTCAGCACCGGGGCGTCGAGATTGATCAGCCGGCGGCCGCGGCGCGTGCTGACGAACTTCTCTCCCGGAGCGTAGCGCAGCTCGCAGCGCAGTTCGGTGGTGCGGATGCGGCGGGAAGAAGCGTCGATACTGTTGGAAAAGGCGTCTGTGGCGGCGCCGTCCGCTATGCTCTGACGGTCGGCCAGCGTCACGAAGCTGAGTCCGCCGCAGGCCTCGTCTGCTTCGGCAGTCAGGGAGAGCGTCGTCCGCAGCCCCCACTCTTCCTCCCGTTCTACCTTCAGCTGCTGACGGTCGTAACGCACCATTCCTCCGCCACTGGTCCATCTGAGAGAAGCAAAAATGTTGTCCTTGTCCGTTGTCATGAAGCGGTCGGCCGGATAGCCGATGTCCCGCGACGACATCAGGGTCACGCTGCGCCGCGGAAACTCATCGGCGAGATATTCCTTGTCGCGGAACGAGTATGTCATTTCGGCCTTATAGTATTCCCTCCGGCTCTTCCAGGCGTGGGCGTAATATCCGTTGAAGAACAGCCGCGGGCTGAGATTGGCCGTCGTCTGACCGCCGATGCGCGTGCGCAGACCGTCGACGGAGTTTGCCGAAACTACGCTCATGACGGGTCCGAGATCAACCTTATTATCATTCCCGTGGCGTCCTCCCGTCTCTACATAGTTTTCAATGAGTATCCGAAGAAGACCGAACAGCACGCCGGAGCGTCCCATCTGCTCTATCCCGGCGGCGAAGCTGTCCATGTCGCCCTCTCCGCGCGTCAGGCTGACCCGGCGTTTCTCCGCCCAGAAACCGCCGTCACGCTTCTTCGCCTCGCGTTCCGCCGCGGCATGGGCACGCACGGAAAACTCGCTGTCGGCAATCGGGCTGAAGTCATGTCCGGTGATGCGCGTGTTGCGGATGACCACCGCTTTCTGAAGAAAATCGAAGAGACTGAGCTCCACTACCATATCGTCGGAAACGAGAGCCCACTGGCCGTCCGGCAACGCGGCGAACTCCTGGATGATGCGTATGTCGTCGATGAAATTGACGTCGGTGCGCTTCGGCAGCGTCAGCTCACACCGCCGGACACGGAACGAGCCGTCGGCCATGACGTAGATGTCGCCCGAGAAGCCGAAGTCCTGCTGGTTGTTGGGAAGAAAGCGGAAGTGTATGCAACGGTCACGCCCTATGTCAAGCGTGTCGGTGATGTAGAAACGGTAGAAGCCGATGGCGTCGCGGCTTATCGGCGAGGTGAACGGATGCTGCAGAAGGCGTATCTGTTCGTCGTAGATATCGACGTCGGTGAAAAAGTCCTTGAGGGCCGCAACGAGCAGGTCGCCCGAGCGGAAAACGGTGTTGACGCCGTCGGAACGTTCTCCCGTGACCGTCTCCTGCTCGGCGTGGGGCTCGCGCCGGTAGACCTTGCGTGTCACGGTCTCGGTCATCATCATCGGAAGAATGAGCTTGTCGTTATACGGACACAACTCGACATAGCGGAAAACGTCCGGGATGCGTGACAGCGGGCCTTCCGAGAGGTTAGCCATCGAGACATCGTTTGACGCCAGAGTGAGCTTCTGATACTTCTCATAGCTGTAGAAATCGCGTGAGGCGAGGTCAGTGCGGCGCTTTGCCGCAATGACCCGCCTCATCAGTTCGACGGCCGGATTGTTTCTGCGGCTGTACTTCTTTCGGCTTGTCGTCACCGTCAGCTCGCGCAGATGCTGCACCCGGTCATACCATTTCGTTGTGTCCTGCGGCGTCTGTTGCTCCCGATGCGCCACGTCCGGCGCCGCTGTGAAGGCTGCGCCATCCTCTGCCCCGGCTTCCGCGGCGGAACAGACAAGAACGAACAACAGGAGAAGCAGACGCACGGTCATCGGCAGTATTTGGCGTTAAGACGCCTGCAGAGCGCTTCGTGAGACCTGTGCATGTGCCAATAGATGGCCGAGAGGACAACGATCTCGAAGAGCGGATATATATAAGGTATGTTGAGCAGGCAGCCGATGTAGAGCATGATGGCCCGCGAGTTGTGCGTGAGAAGGTTGGTATATTTCATCAGTGGCAACGAACCGCTTCTGAAATCGTCGCGAAGCTGCTGCGGCATGTCGCCCGCGTCGGCGTAACGAGAGCGCAGGTTGCGATAGAAAGCCTGAAACCCGGGCGTCGATTTCTCCTGCGCCGCACAGTATTTGGCATAATTCTTATAGAACATGCGTGCCCAAAACGAGCCGCCCGACGGCAGGCTGTCATATATGGCGCGCTGTGAGGCGGAGTCGTCAAGCTCGCTTCCGCTCCGGCCGAGCAGAAAGTAGAGATGAATCTGGCGATAGTAGTCGGCCAGACGGCACTGCATCGTGTGGCAGACCAGTCCGGCGATGGCGCAGAGCAGCAGCGCCCATGCTCCCCACTCGACATCCGTGAACGGAATCGGCTGTGGCCACAGGCGGACGACGAGCCCCAGATAGACAGCCGTGAACCACACGTCGCTGGCCACGCCGTCGAGCACCCGGCCTACGAGGGTCTTCTGTCCGGTGAGCCGGGCCAGCTGGCCGTCGGTGGAATCGCAGAAGTTTGCAAACGTGAGAAGCACGATTCCGATGATGTTAGACCACAAGTCAGTGTAGTGCATCATCCATCCGGCACCGATTCCGAGAAACATCGACGCTACCGTAATGACGTTGGGATGGACATGAAGCCGCGCCCAAAGGAGGGCGAAAGCCAGACCTATCGGGCGGGTGAAATAGATGTCGAGCCACTCTTCGGTGTCATTTGACTTGAACGACGCACGCAACAATTCACTGAAACTCTTTTCCATAAAGCACTATTCGTTTTCTTCAAATGTTCTGTTATCTCTGTTTTGGGATTCTGTTTTTTCTCTCAGAACGTTCTGTTGTCTCTGTTACGGGATTCAATCATTTCTCCCGAACGTTCTGTTGTCTCTGTTCCGGGATTCAATCATTTCTCTCCGAACGTTCTGTCGTCTTCCTTATAAAGTCGTTTCCGGCAGCAACGGAAATGTCACATAGCCCGTCGTTATCCGGCTATGAACTCCTCCGCCTTCACAATGTCGCCGGCATGGTCGATATCGAGCACTTTCGAGAAAGGCCAGGCTTTGAGCCGGCATCCGTCGGCGATAAGCGCCCGCTGGAAATTCCGCATGCGGCTCTCGCCACGGCTGATACATCCATGCAGCGTTCTGACGGCCACGGGAGTAAGTCCGTAGATACCGCCGGAGATATAGCGGCATGTCTCCGAGCGGTCGAGAAATGCGGTGATGTCCAGCCCGTCGGTCGTCTCGACGTAGAGCGGCTTCTCGTCGTCTATATAGTCGGTGACGCCCATCACGCCGTCGGCCTCTCCGCCGTCCACGGCTTTGCGGAACGCACTGACGTAGCGGGCAAACTCGTCTTCGCGGAAGATGGTGTCGACGGTGGTCAGACAGAACGGACCGTCGCCCAGCATACTGCTGATTTCATAGAAACTGTGCATCGAGCTTGGCGTGCTCTTGACCACAAAACGCAACGGCACGGGCCGCCCGTCGAGTCCGTCCTGCTGCAGACGGACAAGATGTAGACTTACCTGTGCCGTCAGATCATTGCAGATGACGACAATCTCTTCGGCGTCGTTGGCCATGAACACACGTATCAGCCGGTCGATGAGCGCTTCTCCGCCCACACGGACCAACGGCTTTGGCTCTTCTATGCCTTCCGCGGCGAGACGGCTGCCTTCACCCGCGGCTATCACTGCATATTTCATTTCCTGTCTTATTGCTTAAAAATGTAACGGGGAGCAAAGGTAATAAATTAAATGAAGAATGAAGAATTTATTTAGTGCAGAGTTTATTTAGTGCAGAGTGATGAGTGATGAGTGAAGAGGTATGATTACCGTGCAAGCCCTTTGTCTTTAGGTTCGGTAATCATACCTCTTCACTCTGCACTCTGCACTCTGCACTAAATCTAATTCTCCACTTTCTTATACAAAAGCCCTATCTTCTCATACTTCCTCTCCCTTGCGTTGTTCCAATGTTCCATCAGTCCCAGCGGGCGGGTTACGGGCTTTCCGTCCTGAAAATAGACCGTTCCGCTCGGCGCATCGGGCAGCGAGGCGGCCTCGCGGAGATATTCGTCACAGTAGTTCAGGCTTCCGTAGTCAGGCCATTCGCCGATGAGCATGTCCATTGCCACGGCATCACAGGCCACACCGTCCTGAGAAGCAATAAGCGAACAGCACCATCCGCCGTCAAACGGAGGCGTCTTCCACTGTCCTGCCGGAGCACCGTTGACCCCGCGTGAGCCGTACGTGCCGTCGATGAGGAAGAGCAGACACTTCCCGCCCATGTCCTTATGGCCCATCCAGTCGACGAACGTCTTATATCCCGGCTTGCCATGACGCTTGTCCTGACTTATGTTGTTGTGGGCGTTCTGACGCCACTGAAGCGCTATGTCCGTCGCCCCATACCAGTTCTTTGCCGTCAGAGTGACGCCCGGTCCGTTGTGGAGCTTCAGAAGAGCGGAGTTTATCAGATAGTCGGCGTCCACGATGCAGCGGGCCAGTCCGCGCGCCATACGGCCATTGTCTGTCGAATAAGTGATACGGTTCTCGTAGTATTCGCATTTCACCCGGCCGTCACCGCCGATATTGTCCACGAAAGTCACGTCGGGGAACTCACGGTACACCTTATTATATATACTGTCGGTGATGGCACGGCTCGGCTCGCAGATGACGATATCGCCGGGAGCCACTCCGCCATCGTTGACCAGCGAGCGCACGAGGGCCAGCGTCACGAACGGCGACGAATTTAGTTCGACGGTCTCGCTGTGGGACGTAGAGTTGTTCATGTTCAGCTTGACGGCAATCTTCTCGCCCCTTCGATAACCACGGTTGCCCCGGCCACGGGTCTTGTTGAAGTCAGCGAACAGCACCCGCCATGCCTTCGCGGCGCTCTTCTTTCCCGCCAGCGTCGTCACCGCCGCGCGAACCATAGCGTCGGCCTTGGTCTGACTGTTCCATCGGTCCTCGACCCACAGTCCCGTCTCACCGTCCCACGAAGCCACGCCGGGAGCGTGAATCCATGCCACGCGGCCGGGATGGACGCCGCGGCCCTCGCCGATCGGCTCGTTCGGGCCGACAAACTGTTTCGGATGGCGCGCCTTCCCGCGAACCTCACCCGAGGTCTGAGCCGTCGCGCAAAGTGCCGTCAAGGCGACGGCCGACAATAGAATAATACGTTTCAGCATAATCAATTTTTATTTAAATAATTAAGGGAGATAATATTAAGGATATAGAGGGATATAAATGGAGATACCGCTCCCTGCGGTCGCTAAGGAGATTGAGGACGATAGCTTTGGCGGCTTGGACATTCGTCCTTTATCTCAATCCATCTCCCCATCATTGGTCTATCTCATACCTGAAGAAGTCGAACATCGCCCGTCCGCGTCCCGCAGGCTGCCGTCCGTCGCCGGCCGTCCGCACTTCGGCAGAACCAGTGGCAGCTTCATAGCAGAAAAGCCCCGTGCGTATGCCCTTCCAATAGCCGTCAAGCATCATGAACGGCTCACCGGCGGGCTGGAACGTCCGGCCGTCAGTGCTGTAGAAGAAGCGGTGTTCGTTGATGCGGCTGTTCATCTCCACGCGCAGCCACACCACATCGGGGCGCTCGCCGCTGACAATAGTCCGCCGACCGTCCTGCTCAATGAATATCCCGTCATGACACACGCCGACACCGCGGAACGTCTTGCCCGTCAAGAGCAGTCCGGCGCATGTTCCCTCGGCCATGCCGCGACAGTCGAGCAGCGTCGTCGCCGTGCCGCGATAGCCCATAACCTTCTGAGTGAGCATGTTGCGGCAGGCCTTCAGGCTATCGGCCCTCAGGGCGTCAAGCGTCAGCCAGCCGTCGCGGGCGGTAAGGCTCCACGCCGAATCAACAGGATTGTGACACCACTGCCACTGCAATCCCAAAGCCGACTGCTGCTGACCGCGCCAATAGAGGCCGTCGGCCGTAAACTCATCGCTCGTCTGCGGAAGATAGGGCCGTACGTCGGCCGTAGTCGACGGCTTGGCGTATGAAGCCATCGGCTCGCCGATACCGTTGCCGTCATAGTCCTCCCCGATTGTCAGCCAACCGTCGTCGGTCCACCGGGCGGGCTGCAGATGGACAACGCGTCCGAGCGGTGTAACGCTTTGGAAATGGACAAACCACCACTCATGGCCGTCGGGCGTGTCGACCAGCGCGCCCTGATGAGGACCGTTGACGCCGGTCGAGCCTTGTTCGAGCACCACGCGGCGCTCATACGGCCCGTATATGCTGTCGGCACGGAGCAGCGTCTGCCATCCCGTCCGCACGCCGCCCTCTGGTATGGAGAGATAGTAGCGGCCACCACGCTTCAGCCATTTCGTTCCTTCGGCCACCGGACCTTCATAGACCGTCCGGCCCTCGTCCAGCAGCCGGCGCCCGTCGGACGACATGCGGTGAACGATGATAGGGCCGGCTCCATGGACACTATGACCGAGATATGCCCGGCCGTCGTCGTCCCAAATCGGACACGGGTCTTCCCATTTGGCCACACGCCGGACACAGTGGAGCGGCGACCACGGCCCGGCCGGGTCCGTTGCCGTCGACATGAACAGTCCCTCGTGGGGCGTACAGAAGTAGACCCACAGCCGGCCGTCATGCCACCGTATGGACGGGGCCCACGACCCGCCGGCATAACGTTTGTTCGTGTCCCAGCCGGGGAAGTCGAGACGGGTGAATATCTGGCTCACCACGCGCCAGTTGACAAGATCTTCCGACTCCAGAACCTGCATGCCCATGAAGTGGAAATCCGACGCCACCATATAATATTTGTCCCCGAGGCGTACGACGTCCGGGTCGCTATAGTCGGCGTTGAGCACAGGATTGCGGTATGTTCCGTCGCCCATGTCGCCCCATTCGAGCTGAGCCGAAGCCGGAAGCGACGCGGCAGCCACGGTGAATATAAATAGTATGCTTGACAGTTTCATATCGGCAAAGATAAAGAAAAAAAATGATTTCACAAAAACGCAAAGACATATAAGCGTAAAGACTCAGCCTGTGGTATTCATTCTGTATTGCAATAATACTTCGCAGCTTTGCGGCTTGCCTTTTCACGGCTTCACGTCTTAATTACTTAAACTTAACGTGAGTTCGACGAATTATAAATGTTTGAGAATTGAGTGATTAGCGGAAATTGTTGTAACTTTATAGTGCATAAAACTCATGGAGTACCTGATATCATGAATTGTCCGAAAGAAATATAGAATTATTCCTATCCATTAAGACTTTGAAAAAATGAAGTACAGTTAGCACTCATACTTGGATATGCTTTCTTTTTAACACCATAATATTACACACATTAAAAACCAATTTAAATGACGGCATCAACAAAAAGATAAGGCTGCACCGCAATTCTTAAATTACGATACAGCCTCATCCGCTTAGTTACGTTCTGTTTGAGCAACTTGCGTCCGTTCTGGTCAGGCTCTGCCCATCCTCTCCCTCATTATATTCCGGAAAAACAGGATGTTGCCTATCAGATAGCGCCGCCACATACGCCTCGGTTCCTTTATAAGCCGGTAGAGCCATTCCAAAGAATGTTCCTGCCACCAGAGCGGGGCACGCTTGTATGTACCGGCAAAGAAGTCGAACACGGCTCCTATCGTACCTACATGACAGTGGATATCCAGCCTGTCCCAGTTGGCGTATGTCCACTTCTCCTGCTTCGGAGCCGTCATGCCAATCCAAAGCAAATCAGGGTTAGCGTCATTGACAGCCTTGATGATGGCGGCGTTATCTTCTTCCGTAAACTCCGGTTTGTATGGAGGGGAATAGGTCACAACCTCAATGTTTGGATATGTCACCTTTGCCTTTTCCACTATCAGCTTCAATACTTTCGGACTACTGCCCATGAACATACAGCGTCCGCCCGTCTTGTTCAGCCGCTCCATCTCAAACTCAAACAAATCCCATCCGGCTATCCTCTCTTTTGGCCTCGACTTAACTTTCAGCCACCGGCAAGCTTTCACTATACTCGCCCCGTCCGGAATGAGATAATCACCGTTCCGCAGCGCCTCGGCAAACAAAGCATCTGTCTGTGCCGTGTTATAAGAATGTGCGTTTATCGTGTTTATCAGCTTCTTTCCTTGTGGAATAGAAGCAAGTACCTCCTTGCTTTCAAGGATGCACAAATCTTTCAACTTAATCGTCATAATAATTATGCTTATTCTGATATATGTGCTATTTCAGTACCGAAATGGCTTACTTATATCTTAAAGATTTATGATTTTAAGACTTCGCTATAGAGTTTTCCGATATGCCTGTTAATCGTATCAATATTAAATGTCGTTCTTGCAAATTCAAGAGAAGCCCGACTTATATTGTCACGAAGTTCCTTGTCCGTTATCATTCTCTCCATGCACTTTGCGAGTTCATCCACGTTTCCTGGCTCAAACAGCAACATGTTTTCTCCATCACGGGCCACATCAGGAATACCACCCACTGGAGTGGTGATAACCGGTAGCCCATAGCTCCATGCATCAAGAACAGACATAGGAAATCCCTCGGCGTATGATGGAAGACAAAACACCGTTGCTTCTTGGAATGCTCTGTCTTTGTCTGCACCACTCACCCATCCAAGCCACAAAATCTGACAACTTATTCCTAACTCTTCTGCAAGATTCTTACCACTTTCGATTTCCCCGTTTCCGGCGAATACAAGTTGCCAGTCATCATGCCGCTTTGCAATCTTGGCAAATGCTTTTATCATGTCGGCATATCCTTTTCTTTGGTTTACCGTCCCAGCATATAAAATCGAATGTGCCTGTGGTAACGGACCGTCATAATCAGCGAATCCGGCAGACGGTCTTGTCACATGAGCCAGACACGGATTATATACAACTGCCACCTTGGCCGACGGAATCTCTTTCAACACCTCACGCTTCCAATACTCACTCAACACAACAACTCTGTCGGCATTGCCAAAAAGGTAACGGTAAAGAAAGGCAAACCTGCTTCTGACTGTTGTTTCAGGCGAAAAGGAATGAAAATGTATAATCGTCTTCTTCCTCCACAATTTGGCCCACGTCATAAATGGCACCTTTCTTATCGCCGACATAGGCTCACTCATGTGTATATGCGTCAAGTCATAAAACGGCATAAGAAAAAGAAATTCCACAAATCCACGAATAAGATAAAACATCTTCGTGAACATGCCTTTATCCCTGTGCGTCTCTATCCACCGACTATGGTACTGTTCCCACTGTTCACCTTGTTCGTGGGCCTTGACCACAGACGTAATACCACCACGCGTCTTACGAGACGTGGCAACAACTAAAACTTTTGGCATAAACCAGAATTAGAAAATTTAATAACGATTACTCCAATTACGAACGAGAAGAAAGAAGATACTCACGACTCAATCGTTGTCGCTCTGGGTAAAGCATACATTCATGCTTTATTATTTCTTCTACTGTAAACCTATATTTAAGCATCTTTGCAGGCACACCACCTATAATTGAATAAGGTGGAAATGATTTCGTGACTACGGCACCTGCTGCCACAACACTTCCACGTCCAATAGTCACACCTTTCAATATCGTGACGTTGGCTCCGCACCAAACATCATCCTCTATGACAACTGGTGCATCATGCTCTGCTTCTTTCTCCGCATCCGTCACGTCCATAATGTATTTTCCTATAAGATCAATTCTGTGGTCACCTGTGATAATGGTTGGTTTAGGTCCGAATATCACCTTTTTGCCTATCGTCAATGGAGCAATTGTACAATAAAATGTGCTTCCTTTTGGAATACTTGTTTCGTCACCAATCGACATATTCCATAATCCTTTAAAATCAGAACAAGTTGGACGGAGATAAACACCACGTCCGCAATACTTCATAGCATGCTTATAAACAGGACACCACAATTTGTCCAATAAATAAGAAAAAGACATACTTAATAATATAATTCTATTCATCAGATGCACGCATTTTCACAATTTATCGAATATAGATATTTTCACAATGTACAGATTGCTCTTCACGTGAAGGTATCTTCATGTAATCACCATACATGTGCGAAAGATATTTATCAAAATCCTTTATACCGCAAAGAGTTATATCCTCAAACTGATACCTCATATTTAAACCATACCATTCTTTCGGTATTATTTCTTTTCTCTTCCAACGCCCCAATATATTACCAAGATAATTTCCATCTGCCAGATGATTACACTTATATACAATCCTGTTTATAAACATATCTTTATTAAAACACATCATACCCAAAATTCTTTTAAATATCATTTTAAAAAAGTTGTTGGAAGTAGACCCAACATTAAATATGGTTTGTAATCGTATTAATCTAAATATAGAAGAAAGTTCTACATCATTAACATCACAGTCAAACAAAGGAAATACATCTATATTCACTCCCAATTGCTCTTTCAAATTTACATTTGAACGAGGATCGTCAATACAAGTCTCAATATCCTGTATTTTTATAAATGGATATAATACACATGGATGATTCTTATAAGTGCAACATTTGAATTTATCAGGTAATTCTTCTTCTAATAAATCAATTAATTCACTATAATAATTCATCGGAACTCCAAAATCCATATCATCATCCCAAGGTATGAATCCCTTATGACGTATCGCTCCCAACATTGTACCTCCCAACATATAATATGGAATATTATGTTTAGTACATATTTCATCAAATGCCTTTGCAATATTTAAAAGCCTATAATGACATTCTGTTATATCTATTCTTTTCATAACTTATATTTTTTATATAGAGCCACTTCGTTTTCTTTTATATCATTATATAAATATCCAAAAGCCAAGGATAAATATATAGCAAAAATATTACCAACATGTGATACCACATTAAAATTAATCCAAATCAAAACCATTGAAAAATAAATCAATTGCCATTTTGATAAATACAGAAAATGCCTTCCCCATCTTAGCAAATGAAAGAAAAATGCAATAAAAAGCAATTCTCCAATAATCCCATAGTCACATAGAATTTCTACGAATCCACAATGAGGAGCATTATACTTTCCGTAATATTTTTTTATATAAAGAGAGCTAATAGCTGTACCTCCACCAAATACCTTATCAATAATATTAGAATGCTCATAGCCTTTTAAAGCAGCTGTCCTCAAATCACTTCTTCCACTGTCCATGGAACCACCTTCATCAGCAATGGTCTCTTGTCTGTTTATTAAATCATCTACAGATTTATATATGTATTTTTGTCCTCCAAATAAGACTGCAATAATAACAATAATTCCCCAAAGTTTAAATTGTTTAAAATATGAAACAATAATGTCTTTTGCACTAAACAGCAAAACTATTAATATCCCCAATACTGCTTGTCTCTTTGCACTATATACACAAATAAACAAACATGCCATCATCATTATAATTTTAAATTTACCATTAAAGACAAAAAGAATCAGCGGAGCCAACATATAAGCAGAACCAGCTACATTTATACCAGCCACAATACCTTCTGATGACAATATGGCTTTTTGTGTTATCATCCTATACATTAAAAATAAGAAAACAACAACAACAAGTATTTTTATTAATTTGTTTAAAGCCGTTCTGTCTATAAAGGAAAAACACTTAACAGAAAATAACAAACCTGAAATCCAGTATATTATATTAAAAATATGACTAACAACGGATAAAGCATAATTTGTATTTTCCATAAATACAAAAAAGTAACGAACTGTTATATATAATATAAACAATAACGATACTTTATATACACTGTCATTAACACGTTTTGGAGTATAAAAAGAAAAGAACAAACAATATGAGATAATCAATCCTGCCATAAGTCTATTCAACGGATTTGACTCCGCCAAAAGTTGTCCACTCATCCCCGAATTAGCAGATGAAGTCACAACATTCACTACATAATAAAGACATACAAGAAGAAAAAATCCTGTTACCCTATTAAATACAGGTATCCCCCAGATTATATATTTCTTATTTTTCATCTATAAGTTCATTAATGATTTGATATAAGCAATAATGCTTTGTCCACCAATGGTTTAAAATATCATCTGGGACTATTATCTTTTCTTTATCAATATGTTTCTTCAAATCATTGTAATTATCTGAATAAGAAAAACCTTTTATTGCGTCCTCCATACTGAAAACAAGGTTACGGCAAGATGCAGTGTACCGTTTAAAGTCAAATGCAAAAATTTCCACCTGTTTTCCTAGTAACATATAATCATATACAATAGAACTATAATCACTTATCAGCATATCACTAAAAGGCATTATTAAATAAGAATCAAATGTACTGTCGAGATATAAAATATTACTAAGTTCATTTATAACTTGTGCATTAAATTTTGTCGCAGGATGTAACTTTAAGATAAATAAGAAATTCCTGCTTGCTAAAAAAGCATTTAAATCATAAAAATCGATACCACTTTGATTTATAAAATCATCTTCAGAATCTCTAAATGTTGGAGCATACATAATTATTTTTTTATATTTAGAAAAACTCTGAATTATATTCAAATAATTTTCTGTTTCATATTTTCTTATATGCTCTATAATTTTTTGCCGATCTTGCATCATGAAATGACATCTTGGATATAGGTTGGTTATACATTTAGAGCATTCGATATCAAACATCGGCGCAAAAAATGCTTTAGTCATATCATCTGATGTTGATAAAACTAAATATGGTTTATGATACAAATGCGGACAAAGGATATAATGAACAATATTTTTTAATAAACCTGATGATTTATACTTCCTATGCAAAGGATTAGCCCATAAACATGCCTTTACGCCAACACCATGCCATAAATTAACAATGAAAGCCCCACCAGACAAATAAAAATTTATATCCCCAGGGGTTGATGATACTATATAGATTTTAGATGTTAATGAATACCATAACCCTTTCAACGAATACCGAAAATAACAAGGAAGATTTTTTTCTCTAAGCTTTCTTACGATATCCTTATCACCTATCCATACAGCATCAATTTCTTTATGATTATTGATTACTTCCAAATAAAAATATTTAGAATTATTATTAAATCCATTAGCCTCACCAAAAACCCATCGCCTTTTATTACGTGGAATCAAATAAGACAAATAATATATTGGCAATAAGCAAAACTTAAAAAAAATAAAGAAGAACCGTTTCATATATTAATGATATATTCGAAATTCGAATTGGCTATATCACCTTTCGTTCTCCAACTCAGTTTATGAACGAAAGACATTTTTTTTATTTCATTTATTCGCGATACATTGATAGAATTAAACAATTCACGGCCTAAAATGTGTGGATTGTCATTATTATAATAAGGCATATCCCCCCATTCTTTCCTTGTTTCTTCCGTAGAATCTACTACGATACTGAAAAATATATGATACAATAAATAATCCTCTATACTATTATTATTCATCCAATAGGTCAGAAGTATTTTTTTTAATTTAGACATTATCACACTATTTTTATCTGCAACAATCATCCAATTAGAAGCTTTTATTGCTCCAGGAAAACATTTTGGCATCCTAAAGACAAATAACTTATTATTCAATATTGCATCTGGCAATGGAGCCGACATATAACATGTAGAATCTATCCAAACGCCACCATGCTCACATAATAATAACGTACGTATTATATCAGAATAATGTGCATGAGTTATCAATCCTTTATCATGTTTGTAAGTGATATAATCCGGCACATGAACATAATCTCCTATTGTTTCACTATTTAAAACGACCAAATGTTCATCTCCATAAAACTTTCTAACCTGCGATATACACTTCTTTACTATATCTGGTGCTTTATCTTCACCTTGCAGCCATAATGTCCAAAATTTCAATTCTTTTTTATTATGGTCAGAACAACTATCATTTAATATATCCTTTTTTAATATTCCACCATATTTACGAGAATATTTTTTATAAAGCCTCCATTCATTATCAGCCTTAAGTATTGGTATTTTGGTCGTAAACAAAAAAGGAAACCGTATACGAATTCTATTAACCGTATATGGAATACCTTTTTCTCTCAGCATTCTTAATAATGATTTCATTTAAATATCAGTTTTAGTGAAACTAACCTGTGAGAATGTATTATGTACATTATAGCTATTAATACTTCTGATATCATACTTATATATGCAGCCATGAGAAGATTATATTGAATAAAAACAAATCCTAATCCTACATTTATTACAGATACAGCTATTGTTATATTCATCAGTATGTTTGTCTTCTTATAATAAAAAAGATAACACACAAATAATTGATTTATGCAATGGGCAAAGGCTCCAATACACAATGGTAAAAGAAATTTTAAAGAATCTGTATATTGAGGGAATACTACCGGTATCAACAATACACTTAAAGCATATATAACAATGGTTATAAAAAAATATACATATATCATTTTTCGCGTAAAGGCCGACAAATATTCAATGTATCCACTTTCCTTTTTTGTCAATCGTTCATAAACATCCACATGCCAACTCTGTGCAAATGAAGTTGCTATAATCTGAATGATATTTGAAAAATTAGTTGCAAAGCTATATAATCCCACCTCTGCAGGGCCATAATATGAATTTATAATAAATCTATTTATACCCTGCATAGCCCACCATGATAAAGTATTCGGGATTAGTGGTATACCAAATTTTAAAGATTCTTTCATATTATATATCCTTATCCTCACAGCATGCCCTATAAATCCACGTTTATACATTATCCACAGGCTTAACATTCCAAATAGCAATGATACCCCAAATTGAGCAACAGCACGACTAACCCACCCCAAATCGAAGGCAACAAGAAATAAAATGGTTATAGCACAATTTAAAAAAACAATAGATAAACTATAAATGCCAAATGATTTAGGATTCGCTTCAGCTTTCCATATCGCAAGATTTATACTTGAAATCAAATTCAACAAACAATATGATATAGCTATATATAAATAAATAGAACTAAAACCCAATTCAGAACTCAACTTATTACTAAAAATCAAAATGACTAAACAATACAACAAAGCTAACATGGTTGATATTAGTAAAGTTCCTGTAATAGTCTCGCCCGTATACTGCTTACTCACTTTAAAATAATTAACAACAATTATTTTTTCCATATTAACAGATACAAATATTGTCATTAATGTTATAAATGTATTGAACAGATTTAAATATCCATATTCTGATGGAGAAAGAAATTTTGAAAGGACTAAAAGTAAAACGAAATTCACACCAGTTCCCATAAATGCAAAAATAGTAAATAGGAAACCATTTAATACCGTCTTATTTGTTCTTATTTGAATGTATTTCTTCCTAATATCTAACATTCACTGAAAACTAATATCAAACTACAAACTCTAATACCGTAAAATCATTTATTCACTCTTCCACTATTCATTTTATACTCATAAGAATGTCTACCCTCGGCACGGAAATCATTATGATAACGTTCCAGTACATTTTTGAAGATTTCTTCATATTGAGGAATAAACAAATCATCCTTATGCTCTAAGTGGTTGATTATCTCCTCTGCCATAGGTGCAGTAACACTCAAATCTGTTTTACCTTTCGTAAAACTCGTTCCTTTTAAAGAGCCTGGAGATACATTAAGTATACGGTTTGAAGTTCCTGCTTTTTCCAACTCCACATTTACACTTTCAATAAAAATTTTCAATGCAGCTTTAGTTGCACCATAAATGGAAAAGAAAGGAGAGGACATAAAACCTGCAATACTGACCATTACACCACAATAGAAATCATTCTGTGATTCCAACTTGTTATAAAAATGGCGGATAATACGCATAACAGGTATTGTATTTACATTGAAAGAATCTATTATATGGCGGTCATTTACATCACGGAATAAAGCAAGACGCCCAAAACCGGCTGTTATCACCAATGCGTCAATATCATTAAACCGACTGAATATTGAATAATCCTGTAAAGTCAAATCAAACTCATACGATTGGAACTTAGAATTATTATATTCTTCGTTTAGTTTCGCCTTATCTACTATATAAATTTTCTCTACTTCGGAACGTTTTGATAATTCTGTTGCTATAGATAATCCTATACCATTTGCTCCACCGACTATCAATATCTTTTTCATATCTCCATAAAATTTTTACGTTCAATAAACTGCTGCATCACTTCCGCCATACATACACTTTCCCGAC
>CAMWVS010000008.1 GCA_947177775.1 uncultured Prevotella sp. | reverse complement strand
GGCTTGGGAATTTAATTAATATTATAAGTTTTATATAGTATGTTTTTTTGAAAGCAGAGACACCACGGAGTTTGTATTATCTTCTTGATGTCTCCGTGTTCAAAATATCAACTGATTGTTGCGACATGTTTATTAGAAATAGATGAGTATGAGGAACGATAGTCCCCAACAGGCGATGATGAGCTGGGTGACATGGTCGCGCAGTACGACTTTTGTAGGGTCGCCGGACTTCTGGTCCACCATTGCAATCTGGAGATAGCGGAGGAGGCCGATAATGACGAAGATGCTGGTCAGATAGAGGTGGTTGGTGCGGTAGGTGCTGACGACATCGGGTGAGACTGTGTACATGATATAGCAGACGATGGTCACGGCGGCGGTGATGGTTATGGCCTGATTGATGAACGTCAGGTTGTAGCGGCCGGTGTTCTTGCGCGGTGCCTCGCCGGTGGCCTCCATGCGCAGTACGTCGTCGCGGCGCTTGGCCAGCGAAAGGAAGAGTGTCAGCAGGAAGGTCATGAGGACTATCCATTGGCTTAGGGCAATCTCTGTGGCCACGCCGCCGGCGATGATGCGGAGTACGAATCCGAAGGCTATCGTGCAGACGTCGATGATGGCGTGGTGCTTGAGCCACGTACAGTATGCCATGTTGATGATATAGTAGGAGCCGATGACGGTCATGACCTCCATGCGGCATTGCGGCAGCAGCTGTGTCACGGCAATGCCGCCGGCCAGCGTCGCGGCCATGAGAATGTAGCCCTGTGGCCGCGAGACGGCTCCGGAAGCTATCGGCCGATGACATTTGGCGGGATGGCGACGGTCGGCATCGGCGTCAATGATGTCGTTGAAACAGTAGACGGAGGAGGCCGTGAGGCTGAAGGCGATGAAGGTTATGAACGAGGCGAGGATGTCGGAGGTGTCGAGAAGACTGCCGCCGAAGAACATCGGGATGAATACGAAAAGGTTTTTGACCCACTGGTGGGGACGGAGGATTCTGAGGAAATTGGCAATGGAGATCATATCATGGAAGTTTCTTTTTGGGGAGGTTTGGGATTTATGGGAGTTATGGGATTAATGGGAGTTATGGGATTAATGGGAGTTATGGGATTAATGGGAGTTATGGGATTAATGGGATGTCTGGTCCAGCGCCTTATGTAGCGGTCGGGTGATGATGTCGATGGCTTTGTGGAGGAGCCATGCTGCGACGGAAGAGAGGGCTATGAGGACGGCGGCGGTGAGCCAATAGCCCAGCTGCCACTGACGGATGTTCACGAGAATGAACTGATAGTGGATGAGGTAGACCTCAAGGCTGATGCTCCCGAAGAACGATAGGGAACGACAGAGCCACGCGGGGGCGGCGCTGAGCGGGCGGCAGAGCAGGAGGAGCATGGACACGGTAAGCGGGATGTAGGCCATGCGTTCTATGAAGAGCGGGAAACGGCCGCGCAGTCCGTCTTCGAAGTTGATGCAGACAAGGGCTGACATGGCGAAGAGCAGCAGCAGAAGCCACAGGGCGGACGGCTCTAAGGTGCGCCGCTCTTTCACCCACAGGCCGGCGTTTATGCCGAGAAGGAAGATGGGGATGCGGCTGAAGAATATCTCCAGATGGCCGACGGTGTGGTAGAGCGGCATCCAGTAGCGTACGAGCATGCACAGCAGCATAGCCGCCACGGGCAGCCAGCGCCATACCGGCCGGCGACGGATGAGTTCCATATAGGCCGGAGCAATGGTGTAGAGCATCATTATGGCGGGAATGAACCAGAAGGTCAGTTCGTCATGCTCCCAGAATCCCCAGTTGACGGTGATGCTGAGCAGGGTGTCGGTGATGCTGAGACGGCCGTCGGCGTAGCGGGGGATGTAGTGGAGACTGGCTATGATGAGCCACGCGGGGTAGATGCGGAGGTAGCGGCGGAGAAAATACTTTTTCAGGTCAAAGTGAAGGGAGTTGAGTGAAGAGGATTTTTCATTCTGACTTCCTTTTTTCGTCCACGCGAACCACAGGCCTATTCCACTGAGAAAAAGGAACATGTCAACACCGATGTTGCCACATCGGCTGATGCACCACCAAATGTCGTTGTGGCGCATGCCGCCGACATGAAAGAGCACGACCATGAGCATGGCGATGCCCATGAGGGAACCGCGGTGGCGGCTGAGGGCGGAGAAATCTATGGGGCGGTTGGTCATTGGAGTTATGGGATTAATGGGAGGGATTGGATTAATGGGAATTATGGGAGAGATTGGATTAATGGGAATTATGGGATTAATGGGAATTATGGGAGAGATGGGAAAAATGGGATTAATGGGAGAAATGAGATTAATGGGAGTTATGAGAACTTCTGTTGCAATAAAGAGTAATCATACCTCTTCACTCATCACTCTGAACTCTTCACTTAAAGAGCCTCTTCATTCTTACTTCTTGCTTTCGAAAACCATCTTGTTGAAGAGCCATGCAACGACCACGGCGGTGACAACATAGAGCAGCAGTCCGTCGTAGATGTCGCCGCGGCGGGAGATGGGGATGAATATCTTGCGGAGGATTGGGTGGGTGACGAACATGGCGGCAGAGATTGCGCCGGTCCATATCAGAGGCCGGAGGACAGTGGCGCTCATCATCTTTATGGCGGCGACAGAGGTCATGATGACGGCCAAGGGAGCCCACAGCCAGGTCTGGAAATTGAAGCATAGGGCGAGGGTGAGTGCCGACGAGAGAACGGCAATGGCGAGCCAGTGGCAGCGGGTGATGCGGCTGAAGGCGTCAGGAGGTGACAGGCGGGCCAAGGCGACGCCGGCACAGAAGGGCAGCACGCCGCCTACGAAGTTGTAGCGCAGGCGGTTGAGTTCCTCGTCCAGTGGTCCGCAACTGGCCTGCAATAGCCAGCAGCAGGCGACGAGAGTTGCCATCAGTGCCCAATGGCGGCGGAAGATGAGCAGCCGCCAGACGATGTAGAGCTGCATCATCAGTCCGAAGAACCAGTAGGGGCCGGGCCAGATGATTCGGTCGGGCCGGTCAAGGAGGTTGATGACCATCAGCAGTTGGGCTATGATGTTTTCCGCATGGTAGGTGAAAGAGCCGGGGGTGATGGCATCGACAACAAGAAAAGCGGTCAGTCCGACTATCATCATGCGGAAAAGTTTGGTGTACTGCCGGCGGACGAAGGGTCCGAAGGGCAACTCGCCACGGCCCCGCTCATATTTCATCACCAGTCCGAAACCGCTCAGGAAGAGGAATACCGGGACGCCGTAATGGCCGAAATAGGACACAAGATGAACCGGAAGATATGCGTCGGGGTGGGTCAGGACATACCACAGGCGGCGGCTTTTGCCTATGTTGAACGTATATTCGTTTTCTTTCACCGCCACGGCCAGCCAGTGGCAGTAGTTGTGGAGCATTATTCCCAATATGGCCAGACCTCTGAGTGCGGAACATTCGGCGCGGCTCAGCCATTCTTTCTTATCGTTCATTGTCGTTCGTATCTTTGGTTGAGGAGGATTGTATCTCTATTTACAGAGGACGGTATCTCTATTTACTGAGAGATTGTATCTTTGTTTGTTGCAGACATTCCGTCGGTTTTCCTGCGGTGGTTGTCCCTCAGTCGGTCATAATCGGCCGAGTTTTTAAGTATGCGCGGGCGGCCGGCGTCATAGTCGTTGCTGAGGACGTTGAGGCTGCTGCGGTAGTATGGACAGCTGATTCCGCCGAGGTATAGCAGCATGTGGGCGACGCGGTCGGTCATGAAAGGCCGTCGGGCAGCCGTTTTTATCTGACTGACTATGTCGGGCCGGGCTGCGGCATAGCTTTGCGAGCACCATATCCAGAACGGAATCTCAAACTCCTCGTGCGCCAGCCGATAGTCTATTACGGCCGAATGGAGCCGTCCGCTGACGTGTATGTCGTCGCCGTAGCACTCCTCGCCGTGGTCGGGCATGTAGATGACGATGGCGTCGCGGTCCTCATATCGGCGGATGACCTCGTCGACGATGGAGTCGTTGTAGAGCGTCGCGTTGTCATAGTCGGAGAGTATCCACCGTTCGCGCCCCTTCAGCCGCGGCCGGTCGTAGTCGCGGGCCTTCCAGCGCTTGTGGCTCAGCGGATAGCGCTCGCGGTAGGTGGAGTGCTGGCCCTTGACGTGGACGATGGTCAGACGGCCATCCGGGCTGGCCGTTCCGTCTTTTTCGCGGATGGCGTTGAGGCTGTCGAGGTCGTCGAGCACGCCCTTGTCGAGGTCGTGGAGAGCGACGTTGCGTTCGTCAAACTGAGCCTCGCTGAGCACGGGGTTGTTGAGGAAGAAGCCTCCGCTGAAGTCATAGACGGCCTCATGGGCCTGCGGGAGAAACTGGTTTGTCACGAACGTGACGCTGTAGCCGGCACGCCGGAACAATTCCGGGAACAACGGATAGTCGCACCACTCGCCGGAGTCTCCCACGGTGTAGAGCGAGAAGACGTGTTTGAACACGAAGCTGGTCAGGTTCCAGGGGCTGACCGTGTCGTCGAAACGTGTCAGCTCGCCTTTGTCCATTCGCTCCTGCTGACGCGGAGCGGTGGGTTTGTCGTAGCCATAGAGCTGTGAGTGGTGGCGGTTGTAGCTTTCGCCGATGATGAAGACGATGTCGGGACTACGGAACGAGCAGCTGTCAACGCTGAGATGGTGGGTTGTCTCTATCAGCCGGTCAAGCTGCCGCGCTGTCAGCCGGTTGGCGTAGATGCTGAACCAGAGGCGGTAGACGGGATGATAGAGCGTCGCCTTGTCCTTGCGGGTCAGCTCATGCTCCACGCCGCCGATGTTCTTGTAGGACATGAGCCGCGCCGTGGCCGTCTTGTTGTGCCATGACACACAGATGCAGAGAATGAAAAGAATGAGGACCAGCAGGCCCGTATAGGGGGATGTCTTTCTGAAGTCGCTCCTTATTCCGGCCGTCAGTCTCTTGTGGCGGCTGATGAACGTGCGGGCCGTACGACGGAAGTATGGTGCGGCTACATTGCAGCAGATGTGCAGCAGCATGATGGCAAGCACGACGCCGACACCCGACGTGAGGACATCGGCCGTCAGATAGGAGCTAAGAAACTCCGATGCCTCGCCCGAATTGGTCTCGCCGGCGAGCAGCAGCATGGTGGGATTGAGTGTCGAGCCGAACTTCACGAAGCAGTAGAGGTCGACAATGACGGTGGGATAGATTATGGCGTAGAGCACGCCGCGCACCACTCGCCGTACACGCCGCGGAATCAAGGCCAGCAGGGCGCAGACGACGTAAAGGTCGGCGAAAAGCTCTTCGGGCGCGAAGGGGTAGGGTTCAAAGCCCTTGCGGTCGGGCAGGGTGAGCCGGAACGCGGCATAGCCCAGCACGAACATGAAGCAGAAGAACAGCGGGTTGCGGCCGAACGGGAGCAACGGCAGACGGAAAGCCTTGGCGAGCCGGCGCTTCACGGTGGTGCCGGCCTTCCGCTGACTGTGAGGATTGTTATCCTTGGTGTTATTAAATTTATCGTTGTCTATGTCCATAGAGCGGATTGTTCGTTAGTCCTCTATCATGGTATCGGCAGTAGCGCGGTAGAGGCTGACGGTATCTTGGATTATGTTTTCGGGCACCATGCCGCTGACGGATCTTCCGCTACGGATGCGGTCGCGTATCTCCGTACTGCTGATGTCCAGCAGCGGTGTGTCAACGAGTCTGACTCCCTGAGGCAGGGTCTCGGCGCAGACGTGACATCCGCGGCGCGGATAGATGACTACGGAGTGGTGGCAGAGGATGTCGTCGTGATGACGCCAACGGTCGAATAGCGTCCAGTTGTCGGCCCCGATGATGAGCGTGAAGCGCCGGTCGGGATAGTCGGCCGTCAGCCGGCAGAGCGTGTCCCACGTGTACGAAGGCCGCGGCAGGGCGAACTCATAGTCTGAGGCCACAAGCCCATCGTGTCCTTCAAGCGCCCGTCGGGCCAAATCCAGCCGCAGTCGCTCGTCCAGCAGCCCGTCACTCTTCTTCAGGGGGTTCTGTGGCGAGACCATCAGCCAGACCTCGTCCAGCCCGGCCCGTCGGCGTATTTCTTCCGAGAGGGCGATGTGTCCGGTGTGTATGGGGTTGAATGAACCGCCGAAGATGCCTGTTTCTTTCATTTGGGAGTTGAATGGTTTATATACCCAGGAAGTCGCGGAGGATGTCCATCGTCTGCTGCTCGGCATCAGTGAGGACGTCGTTCATGACGGTGCGGTCGTAGCGTGGGGCATATTCCATCTCCATCTCGGCGCGGGCTACGCGCATCTCAATCTTTTCCGGTGTCTCTGTGCCGCGGTCCGTGAGGCGCTGGCGCAGGGCGTCGATTGACGGCGGCTCGATGAAAAGGCTAAGGGCGTTGTCGCCATAGAAGTCCTTGATTCTGCATCCGCCCTTGACGTCGACGTCGAAGACGACATTGAAGCCCTGCGCGAGTTTGTCATCGACCTGCTTCTTGAGCGTTCCGTAGAGCGTTCCGCCGTAGACTTCCTCATATTCGAGAAACTCGCCGGCGGCAATCCTGTTGCGGAATTCGGCATCGGAAATGAAGTGATAGTCGCGGCCGTCGACCTCGCCGGGACGTGGCTGGCGGCTTGTGCATGATACGGAGAGCGCCAGGCGCAGCTCCTCATGTGCCATGAGCCACTTGATGATTGTGCTCTTTCCTGTTCCGCTCGGGGCGGATATGATTATTACTTTTGCCATAATTATCTTTTTTTAGTTCAGAGTGAAGAGGCTCTTTAAGTGAAGAGTTCAGAGTGAATAAATAGGTAAGAGTTCAGAGTGATGAGTGAAGAGGTATGATTACTTTTATAATCTTCGTTTTCGCTGAAAAAGTAGGGACATAATCCTGTTGCACTCTCTTTGAACCTGCAAAGGGTAATCATACCTCTTCACTCTACACTCATCACTCTGACTTAGATATAAAGGTAATCATACCTCTTCACTCATCACTCTGAACTCTTACCTATTTATTCACTCTGAACTCTTCACTAAAAAAACCTTCACTCTGACTTGACTCAAACTTACATTACGTTGAGAACCTGTTCCTTTATCTGCTCCAGCTCATCCTTCATTCTGACTACGATGTTCTGCATCTCGGCCAGATTGCTCTTCGAGCCGGTTGTGTTTATCTCGCGTCCCATCTCCTGAGCGATGAAGCCAAGCTTCTTTCCCTGTCCGTGGCCCTCGGCCATTGTCTCGCGGAAATAGCGGAGATGGTTTGTCAGGCGCTGCTTCTCCTCGCTGATGTCGAGTTTTTCTATGTAATAGATGAGTTCCTGCTCCAGGCGGTTCTTGTCATATTCCACGCCGCGGATGCTGTTGAGGCCGTCGATGATGCGCGTCCGTATCTTCTCCACGCGCATCTTCTCGTAAGGTTCGATGGCGGCGAGCAGAGCCTCGATGTTGTCAATCTTCTCGGCGAACTTGCGTTCCAGCGCCTCACCCTCCTGACGGCGGAAAGCCTGCAGGTTGGCAATGGCCTCATTTATGGCTGAGCACGCCACTTGCCACTCGGCGGCGTCAAGCACTTCGACCTCCGTGCGTGTCATGACGTCGGGCATACGCATGAGCGTCGGCCACCAGTCTGTGGGTTCCGGGACGCCGGTGCGTGCGGCGATATCCTTAATCTGACGGTAGTAGTTCTCCACAAGAGCACCGTTGACGGGCGTCGCGTCGGCCGTGGCGTCACGGTCAATCCAGATGCAGAAGTCCACCTTTCCTCTTTCGAGTGCGGCTGAGAGCATCTGGCGAATCTCCATCTCCTTCTCGCGGTAGATGGGCGCGATGCGTGTGGAGAGGTCAAGGGCCTTGCTGTTGAGTGACTTCACCTCGGCGGTGATTTTCTTTGTTCCATACGTTACGGTAGCTTTACCATAACCTGTCATTGACTGTATCATAATGTCTTTATTCCTGTTTCTATACGTTTACATCGTCCGCCGTATTCGGTTGCGTATGTGCATGATACGGTGGACGCTGCAAATTTACAACATTTTAGCGTATTGACCAAAATTCTTTTAGGTCAGAGTGACGAGGCTCTTTAAGTGAAGAGTTCAGAGTGATGAGTGAAGAGGCTTTTTAAGTGAAGAGTTCAGAGTGATGAGTGAAGAGGTGTGATTACCTTTATATCTAAGTCAGAGTGATGAGTGATGAGTGAAGAGGTATGATTACCTTTATTATCTTCGTTTTCACTGAAAAAGTAGGGACATAATCCTGTTGCACTCTCTTTGAACCTGCAAAGGGTAATCATACCTCTGAACTCATCACTCTGAACTCTTCACTTAAAGAGCCTCTTCACTCATCACTCTGACTTAGATATAAAGGTAATCATACCTCTTCACTCATCACTCTGAACTCTTCACTTAAAGAGCCTCTTCACTCATCACTCTGAACTCTTCACTTAAAGAGCCTCTTCACTCTGACTTAGATATGTCTGTGCCGTCCCGTCCATTTGTCAATCCTCCGGCCCAAGGCGGTGGTTATGACTGAAAAGCGGCCGCGGCGAAGGTTGTTCCACAGCTCTTCAATGGAGTATTGCACCTTCCGCCACGGGTGGTTCCAGGCATTGACGAGATATAGCCGTTCGCCGTATTCCACGTTCTCAATGACATATCGCGGATGGCGCAGTGGGAAGTCCGTTTCGTGGCGGCGCATGGTGAAGATTCGGCGCAGGCGGCGCGGCATGGTTTCCAGTGAGGCGGCGAAGTGGGTTGAATCGGCTGTCAGTCCGACATTGTTGATCATGTTCTTCGTCGGCATGACGGCCAGTCCGGAACTGAAGAGCATGGCAGTCCAGAAGATGCTCTCATAGTATTCCTTTCCCGAGGCGCGGTGGTCACGGCACATCCTCAGCAGGTCGTTGCGGTAGCCGCGGTGGCGTATCAGTGAGCTGAGCTGGCGCATGTTGTATTCGTCGTCCAAAAAAGAATATTGTCCGTCCCACCGGTCTATCACACGCCGCCATGAGGCCCATCCCCAGATGGAGAACGCCGAGGTGAAGAAGTAGCTGTCCGGTACGTCGGGTGTAATCTCGTCGGTGTTGAATCCGGCTATCATCGTGATGCGCTCGTCGTTCTCATATCGGTCGAGCATCTCCTTGCAGAAGGGAAAGAACGACTGTGACGGGACGTCATCGTCTTCCAATACGATACACTTGTCGACGATGGAGAAAGCCCACTTCTGTGAGATGTATTCCGAAGGGTCGCAGCCGTAGTTGCGCTCCTGATACTTGCGGTGGACGTCACACTCCCAGTCAATGTCACTGGCAATCCTCCGGCATTCCTCTACGCCGGCCATGTCGCGCTCACCACGCGGTCCGTCCTGATAGAGGAAGAGACGCGACGGGCGCGCTTTCTTCACTTCGGCGAACACGAGGCGGAAGGTCTCGGGGCGGTTGAAGAACACCAGCAGAACGGCGATGTCTGTCTTTGCGGGATGTCTTGTCATATCTGATTTGCGGTTTTGGGATTATGAACTGCCGGTTGTATGCAGACAATTCATAATCCGAAATTCAAAATTCAATAGGCTTCGTCGTTCTCAATCTCATGCTTGGTAATCTCGCGGATGTCGATTGCGCGCCATGCGTAGACGATATAGGCGAGGACGAAGGGGATGAAGATGCTGACGATGGCCATAGTGCGGAGCGTGAACTCGCTGCTCGAGGCGTTGGCGATGGTCAGCGAGCTCTGGAGATCGGCCGTAGAGGGATAGAACGCCGTTGAGTTCCAGCCGGCGCAAAGCAGCAGGGCCAGCACCGTGAGCACCGTACCGATGCCCGTCGGCCATATACCTTTTATATATAAGGGTGATGTGATGGTGCGGATGATGCCCGTGAGAACCAGTGCCACACCGGCGATGAGCACCACGAGGACATACCACATCGTCGTGAGGTTGGTCAGATATTTCAGCGGTTCCATTACGATGGCGCCCGTAGCAGCGTCTTCGGCAAAGCCGTCCTTCAGCAGAGTGCGTATGAGGAAGGCGAGGAAGAGGATAAGGAAAGGCACCGTGTTGGTCACAACGGCGCGGCGGCTGCGCGCCCGGATGGTGTCGTCGTTGATGTTGTTGATGAAATAGAGCAGTCCGAGGATGCGCGCAAGGAAGAAGACGGCGAATCCCAGCACGAGATTCCAGGGGTCGAGCAGGGCGTCAAGACCGTGGCTGGCGTTGGCCCAGTGGCTTATGACGGGCTGCATGCCGCCAACGAGATTGTCCTTGTTGACTATGAAGTTGGAGCCGTTGAAGAACGTGGCCACGGCTCCGCCGAGCAGCAGCGGACCTACGATGCCGTTGATGATGAGGCACCACTGGAAGGTGCGTGTGCCGAGAAGATTGCCCAGCTTGTTCTGGAACTCATAGCTGACGGCCTGAACCACAAACGAAAAGAGAATGAGCATCCACAGCCAGTATGCCCCGCCGAAACTCGTGCTGTAGAACAGCGGGAACGAGGCGAAGAACGCTCCGCCGAACGTTACGAGTGTGGTGAAGGTGAACTCCCATTTGCGGCCGGTGGAATTGACCAGCAGCCGGCGCTCCTCCGGGGTGCGGCCGATGGAGAACAGCAGCGAATTGCCTCCCTGGACGAAGAGCAGGAAGACGAGCAGGGCTCCTAACAGGGATACGAGGAACCACCAGTATTGTTGAAGAAATGCGTATGTCATGACGTCTTGATGTTTTGTTGATTGTTCTTGATCATTTCTCACTTGCCGCTTCCGGACGGTGTCTTGGCCGCGGTATTGGTTTCCGGACCTTTCTTTATCTCTTTGACCATGATGCTTATCTCTACAGCCAAAAGGGTGGTGAAGAGGGCGAGGAAGATAAAGAATGTTGTGGCTATGCTGCCCGCACCGATATTGCTCACGCCTATCCATGTGGGCATCATGTCCTGAATTGCCCACGGCTGGCGTCCGAACTCAGCCACGAGCCATCCCGCCTCGCTGGCTATATAGCCCAGCGGCAGCATGACGATGGCCGTCCGGTGGAGCCAGCGCGGGCGTGTGATGTCGCGGCGGAAGGCGAGGAAGACCACAACGGCGAAGAAAACGATGAATAGCGTTCCCAGGCCGACCATGGCGCGGAATGCATAGAAGCACAGCGGGATGTAGGGAACGAGCTGCGACTTTTTTGTTATATATCCGTAGCCGAAGTAGCGCATGTTGTTCTTTATGCCGTTCTGCAGTTCCTTCAGGCGTCCCGCCTCACGGAACGACAGCCCTGTTTCGGGGTCGGTCACAAGGTCGTTGGCGGCTACCGGACCCATCGTCCGGAGGGCCTCACGGCTCTTTGCCTTCAGTTCGCGATACTCCTTGAGGGCCAGAATGGCCATCTGGCCGCGGCGTATCTTCTCCGACATGGGAATCTCGCGTGTGTTGTTCTCCAGCATATAGCCGCCGCGCATGATGTCGTTGACTCCCGGAACATAGCCGTTTATGTCGCGTGTGGCGAGGAAAGAGAGACCGTTTGGAATGGCGATGCGCAGCGGCGGGTCGCCTCCGGCCTTGTAGTTGGGCTGACGGAAAGGATTGACAAGTGCAAAGACCGTGAGTCCCTGATCTTCTCCACCGTCATATAGAGCTTCCATGGCGGCCAGTTTCATTGGCTGAACCTGTGCCACCTGATAGGCCGAACCGTCACCGGTATGGATAGCCAGCAGTGAGGCAACCAATCCCACGATACCTCCGATTTTTATGCTTTCAACGGCCAGCTTCTTCTCGCGGCCGCGCAGCAGGTAGTAGCAGCTCACCGCTACGACAAAGAGTGCGCCTATTATCCATGCAGAGGTTACCGTATGGCAGAATTTATCTATGGCAAACGGCGACAGGGCCACATCAAGGAATGATGTCATCTCGTTGCGCATGGTGTCGGGATTGAACTTGCAGCCTACCGGATTTTGCATCCACGCGTTGGCGACGAGTATCCACCAGGCGGAGAATGTGGCTCCGATGCCGGTCAGCCATGTAGAGGCGAGATGGAAACCGGCCGACACTTTCTTCCAGCCGAAGAACATCACGGCCACGAAAGTGGATTCCAGAAAAAAGGCTATGATACCCTCGACGGCCAGCGGCGCACCGAATATATCGCCAACAAACCATGAATAGTTGCTCCAGTTCGTGCCGAACTCAAATTCGAGGATTATTCCCGTGGCCACGCCCATGGCGAAGTTGATACCGAAGAGTTTCTGCCAGAACTTGGCGGCGTCCCTCCAAAAATCCTTGCGTGTGCGCCAGTAGCATGTCTCGATGATGCCCATGATGAGTGCGAGACCCAATGTGAGCGGAACGAACAGCCAATGATAGATGGCGGTTAGGGCAAATTGGGCCCTTGCCCAGTCAATGGCCGCCGCGTCGATGTTTAACAGGATGTTTGTCATATAAAAGTGTGTTTTTTATTATTATGTTTCTGGGGATAGTGACTTCCTTTTCAGTGGCATGTTGTTGCCGCATTCACACGTGGCTGGTGCCATCTGGCGGCCCGCTCATGGCGGTCCGGACGGATTGCGGCCGAGAATTTCCGTAGCCACGAAGTCGGCCTCATTGCCGTCTGTGGCTTTTGTCTTCAGGAAGTCCGGGAAAAAGAATATCTTCAGCACACCGAAGATAATGATGAGTTTGATTATGATGACAGTCCATAGCCTCCGCCCTATGGTCATTTGGCGGAAGCCGTCGGCATACAGATAGTATGTCCTGCGCAGAATGCTTCGGAATTTGTCCATCCTTGTAAACTTGTTCGTGTCACAAACTCATTTATTCATGTTGCAAATATACCGAAAAAATCTTTTTAGGCAAAGTTTTTCGGTATAAAGTGACGGCCAAGGCCCATTCCTTTAGAGTTTTCCGGGTGTATGCCACCTGGAGGTGTTGCGGTGCGTATATCCGCCGGTCATTCACCGTTGAGGATTCTTTTTATTTCGCTGTCGGTTTTGGTCAGCTTGTCGTTACAGAGCTTTATCAGTTCCTGAGCGGTTTTTAGCTGTTCTCCGAGAGAGTCTATGTCCAGCTCGTCGTTTTCCATCCGATGGACAATTTTTTCCAGTTCGCGCACGGCGTCTTCGTATTTGATGGTCTTTTTCATTTTTTTTGATTGGAGTTTATGGGATTGATGGGAGTTATGGGAACTTATGGGATTGATGGGGGTATGGGAGTTATGGGAGTTTATGGGAGGGATGGGAGGGTGTTGTCACGGTTGACGTGATTGTTCCTCCGGCAAGTCTTGTGACGATTTCGTCGCCCGGTTTCAGGTCGCTGGCGCGGCGGACAGCATGGCCTTGATGGAGCGTTATGCTGTATCCGCGGCGGAGAAGCAGGTCCGGATCGAGAGCTTTGGCGCGTTGGGAGAGCATGTCGACCCTGTGATGTTCGTCCGTCAGCTTGCGCCTGGTCAGCGGTGCGAGTGATTTTGACAGTGTCGCAATGCGGTGCTGTTCGACACTGATACGCCGTGTGACGGCGGTCGCAATGCGCTGTCTCATGATGTCCAGGCGGCTTTCGTGGCGTGTTCTGACAACGGAGAATAGTGACGGAATGCGTTCCGAGAGACGTCCGAGGCGCATCCGTTCCGTTTCCATCCGTCGGCTGACGGCTCTTGCCATGCGGTTACGGCTGTCTGCAATGAGGTCGGCCGTGGCCTTGAGACGGCTGATGAGCAGTGCGGCCGCTGCCGTTGGGGTTTTCACCCGCGTATGGGCGACCATGTCGATGATTGACTCGTCGCGGTCGTGGCCTATTCCGGTGATGACCGGCAGTGGAAAGTTGGCCACGTTTTCGGCCAGTGCCAGAGTGTCGAAGCCGGCCATGTCGGCCGTAGCGCCGCCTCCGCGGATAATCACAACACAGTCGAAGTCGTCGCAGTGGCGGTTGATGCTGTCCAGTGCGGCAATGACGCTTTCTTCCACCTGTTCGCCCTGCATGATGGCAGGGAACAGGCGTGTGGTGAAGCGGAAGCCGTAGTCGTTGTCGGCCAGCTGATTGCAGAAATCGCCGTAGCCGGCTGCTGTCTCGCTGGAGATGACTGCAATGCGTTGGACGAACATCGGGAGTTCCAGTTCGCGGTTGAGGTCGAACACGCCTTCTGCTTTCAGCTGACGGATTATTTCCTGTCTGCGGCGGGCCATGTCGCCGATGGTGAAGTAGGGGTCGATGTCGGTGACAATCCATGAGAAGCCGTAGGTCTCATGAAACTGCGCGTACACCTGTAGCCGCACTTTCATTCCGGCTCGGAATATCTGTCCCGTGGCGCGTTCAAAATGTAATCGCAACATCGTCCATGTCTGTCGCCAGCATTTTGCCGAGGCACGTGCGATGGGAGTGTTGGTGGAGTCGTCTTTCTGAATAAGCTCCATATAGCAGTGGCCGCGCGACTCCCGCGCTTCCGCCAGTTCGGCTTCTACCCAAAGTGCTTCGGGCAGTCCGCGTTCGACGGTGCGTTTCACGAGAGTGTTGAGTTCGAGCAGAGTGAAAGCCTTAATGTCGGGCATGAGGATTTATATGTTACGTGGTTGAAATGTCTGCTGGCGTTCATGTATGTCAATGCAGCATCAGAAGCCGTATATGATATATACTGTATTCCGTAGTTTCACATTGTGTCACGGCGTGTGCGTCATAGTGTTCAGCGCCTTTCCGAAGTCCGGCCGTCCGTAGCCGAAGATATTGTCCGGGTGTTCGAAGCGGTCGCCGCTGTGTCTTACGAGTTCTATTATCTCCCGTGCCGTCAGTTCCGGCCGTGCCTGCCACAGACAGGCCACCAGACCGCAGACCACCGGTGCTGCGAACGACGTTCCCATGCTCTGCACGATTGTTCCGCGTCCGGAGATGACGTCTGTCGGACTTCCCGGTGCCATGACGTCAGGTTTGACTCGCCCGTCCTGTGTCGGACCGACTCCGCTGAAAGGTGCGTTGTCCAGCGTTGCCGTCAGTGCGCCTACGGTCAGAATGTTGTTGGCGTCTGCCGGGAAATTGATTTTCTTCCATGTTCCCATTCCGCTGTTCCCCGCACTGTTCACCAGAACGATGCCTTTGTCGGCCAGCATTGATGCGGATTGTGATATGAAGGTTGTCCTGCCGTCCATGTCGCGGTAGGCATGGTTGCCTCTGTGGCCGTCGAACGTGCTGTAGCCGAGACTGCTGTTGATGATGTCCACGCCTGCGGAATCGGCAAATTCGGCCGCCATCGTCCAGTAGTCTTCCTCGACAGGCTGTTCCGTCCGCGGGTCTTCACAGCGTAGGAGCCAATAGGACGCTTCCGGTGCGGTTCCTATATAGACGTGAGGCACGGATGTTCCCATGACCGACAGAACCTTCGTGCCGTGGTCAATGTCACGGGCGTGTTTCGTTGACCCCGGATAGACAAAATCGCGCAGCCCCTTGATGTCAATGGACGTCAGAGCCGGAATACGGTCGGTGTTCATGAATCCTCCGTCCAACACGGCTATGGTCATTCCCTGTCCGCGGTAGCCAGCATCGTGAAGTGCATGTCCGCCGCAAAGTCTGATGTTTTTCTCGGCAATGCCGTAGCGCTCGTTGCGCAGTGTGTCCCAACTTTGGAATGTGTCGTGTATCTCTGTATATCGCGCCGGTGAGGTCACGGAGTCCGGTGCCTGCCAGACCATTCTGCATGCCGTCACCCACGGGAGGTTGTCAAGTGGAGCTATGGCGGCTGTGTCGTCTGTGGCAACGAGAACGGTGTTGTGCCATTTGCTGGTGCCGGCCACGTGCAATCCCAACTCGCCGAGCGCCTTTATGTATTGGCGGCTGACGGGCAGGTCGGTTGAGTCTACGGGCAGATTCTGTTTTTGTCGGCGTTCCATTGCCTTTGCGGAAAGAAATTCGCGCGGGCGGGACAGACTGAACGTCGTGCCGTTCTTGTCTCTTAGTGTGAGGCGATAGATATATCTGTGGTTGCCTCTGTATTTCTCCTTTTTCGGAGCAGCGGTGTTGCCTGACAGACCTTGGGCGGCAGCGGAGGTCCACATACCGGCCACAATGAGAATCAGGCAGAGAAATCGGTTCATGGTCATCGGTGGGTTGTTGATGTTTCCGGAGACAGCGCAATCGGTTGCAGACTGCCGCCTATCTTCTGCAAATTTACATATAAATCGCGAGATTTCTATACCGACAGAATAAAGAAATTGATTTTTCTTTAGAGGAAAGGTAATAAAAATAAGGAAAATCCGTCGCGCCAAAGGATGTGTCGCGACAACTAAATACTACTGAATACTACAAACATAACCTTTGCGTCTTTGTATTCACTGTATGCGCATCTGACATTTTTTTATTACCTTTGCAGCGCATATTATATAAGTACATAGTATATATGATGTCATTTTTCAAGATACGCCGCGAAGAGCTTTGGCTTCTTCCATTGGCTTTGGTCATCATGCTGACGCTCAACGCGCTCATGGTCGGATATAACCACGAACTGTTCACCCGTGGCGGCAGTATAGGCTACTGGACGATGTTCACTCGTTATTACACACTGTCCGGATACGACGACCTTACTTATGTAACGCTGTCGAACTGGAAAATCTACTATCCTCTCTTTCGCCATCCGTTGCTGTCTGTGATGTTGTATCCGCTGTATGCACTGAATCTTTGGCAGATGGAGATGACCGGCATCAACCTTGCCATCTATATTGTGGCGGCAGTGCTGGTGGTCTGTGGTGTGGGGGCGTTTCTCCTGATTCACCGCATCCTGCGTGAAATAGTCGGGCTCGGGCGCGGTGACGCGCTGCTGCTGGCGATGTTTTACTATTCTTTCGGTCATGTGCTGGTAGGCTCCTTTGCCCCCGATCACTACGGCATATCCCATTTCCTGCTTCTTCTGACTCTCTATGTCGCCGGCCGCGCACTGCGTTCCGACCGTCCGATGGGGCGCTGGAAAACCGCACTGCTCTTCATCCTTACCGCCGGAGTTACAGTCACCAATGGCTGCAAGACAATGCTGGCGGCGCTTTTCTGCGGCCGTCGCCGGTTCTGGCAGTGGCGCTATCTGCTGACGGCGGCCGTTCTGCCTGCCGTTCTGATGCTCGGGGCGTACCTCTGGCAGCATTATGCCATACAGCTGCCGGAAGACAGGCTCAATGAGGCGCGTGTGGAACGGCGGATGAAGACCGACCCGAAGTATGCCGCCGAGCGCAGGAAGAGCCTCGAATGGCGTAAGACCCACGGTGGCGACCAGCTCTTGGACAATCCGTATTTTGAGTGGACGGACAAGTCGACGTCGCGTCTCCGGGCTGTTGTGGAGAATCTATTCGGCGAGGGCATACTGCTCCACCGCAGCTATCTGCTTCAGGATACCAACCGTACGCGCCCCAACTACGTGGCCTACGACTATAAACTGCTGTATGCCGTTCCCTTTACGGTGATGCTGCTCTTCGCTCTCGGCATCTGGGCCGGACGCCGCGACCGTCTGATCCATCTCTGTCTGGCCTGGTTCTCGATAGACGTGATGATTCATATCGTGCTCGGTTTCGCCATTCTCGAAATCTATATCATGTCCCTGCACTGGATGTTCTTCATACCCATAGCCCTCGCGTTCCTGCTCAAGGCTACCGATGGCTATGTCCGCACAGGCCTGCGCAACCTTCTGCTTGCGTTGGCGGTGTATCTGTGGATATATAACGGTTGGCTGATTGGGGAGTATATGATAAGATAAGGAGTCCTTTTCAGGAGTCAGAGCAGTTGTCGTTTCTTTTTGACTGCTCTGACTCCTGAAAAGAACTCCTGAAAAAACGTATTGCGCTTTATCGTTCCGTATCAAGTATGACTCCGCCTGACGGCTGGATTGTCACCTTGACGCGCTTTTTCTTGTCCGCCTTCACCTTGGCGACCTCCGTCTTCATGCTTCCGTTTTTTTCTTTCTTGTCGGCATATCGTGTCAGCGTCTGTCCGGCGTCACAGGGAACGTCGAGAGTCAGCGTCAGCGGCTGGTCGGTGGCGTTGAGGCCGGCTATGAGCCAGCGTTCGCCCGAGCGTCGGGCAATGACGACATAGCGTCCGGGATAGCCGTCGATGAGGCGTGTCTCGTCCCATTGGGTCGGCACGTAGCGCAGGAAGGCGAGTTCGTCGGCCGTCAGCTCCGTGAGATTGTTGGGCTGCATGGCTATGCACTGCACCGAAGTCTGGATGACAACCGCCGCCGCCATCTCAAAGACATTGGTCGTATAGCGCCGGTGGCGGCGCTTGTTGTCGCGCGACATGCGTGTGTTCATTATCGTTCCGCCCCAGTCCATCGACGCCACGGCATTGCGGCAGAATGGGTGGAGCGTCAGGTCGAAGGCCTCGCGTCGGGCAGCCTCCTCCGTGAAATAGACGTTTTCTGAAGCCAGCACGGCTTCGGATGCAACGAAGTTGGGGAACATGCGCTCCCATCCGCGTGGCAGCGTACAGCCGTGGAAGATGACCTGAAGGCCGAAATCGTTGGCGTCGGTGAGAATGTCCTCATAGAGCTGCATCGTCACCTGCTTGTCGCCGCCGAAGAAATCGACCTTTATGCCTTTGATGCCTATAGACTTCATCCACGCCATCTCCTTGCGGCGTTCGCCCACCGTGTTCATCTTCTGCTTCGGTGTCTGTAGCGCGTCGTTCCAATAGCCGTTGGAGTTGTACCAGAGCAGGAGGCTGACACCCTTCGACCGGGCGTAGCGGCTCAGCTCGGCCATGCGCTCGCGGCCGATGTTGGTGTCCCAGCAGCCGTCCACGAGACAGTATTCATACCCCATCGCGGCCGCAAGGTCGATGAAGCTCACCTGATCGTCATAGTTGATGGAGTTGTCCTGCCATATCAGCCAGCTCCACGTGTAGCGCCCCGGACGGTATGTCTCCGACGCAGCATAGCGCTCCTCCACAACGTCGTAGGCCACGGTGGTCTCTGCAATCGGTGCCAGCGTTCGGCCTACGGTGATGGTGCGCCACGGTGTGAGGGCGGGAAGAGCCATGCCGACGGTGGACGTGCCGAAGCCGTTGTTCTCTTCCTCCATCGGCAGACCGATGCTATAGCCCGTTTCGGGGTTGTAGTCCAGAAGGCGACAGCCTGCATAGCGGCCGTCTGTTCCGGTCTCGCTGACGAGCACCCAGCCGTCGTCACCGACGTGGAACAGTGCCGGGAACGTATAGCCGCGGCCGTACTGCGACCTGACCGCCATCCGTCCGTCCGAACTGTAAACCTCCTCGTAGCTCGGTTTCGTCCGCTTCCATCCTATCATCGGGTCCGACTGTGGCGTTATGAACGTAGTTGTCTTCTCCGGCAGACGGAATGATGTCGCTTCCTGTAATACTTTCAGCGCCGAATGGTCGCCTTTCTTGTGAATCAGGTAGCGGAAGGCCACGTCGTTGTTGCTGACGCGGAAGCAGACCGTGATGTTATGTTTGTCGGGCGTAGCCATGTCCACCGAAAGTTCGTTGGCACGGTAGTGGACCTCCGATGTCTTCGTTCCGCGCATGGTGTAGACCGTGTCTATCGGCCGCGCCTCATGCCCCGTGACGGTCATCCCGCGTGTGAAGTCGGCCAGGTCCGTCACCAGACCCAGCGCCGATGGTTCCAGCATGGTCAGCCCGTTGTAGCTGACGGAGTAGGTCGGACGTCCCCCGCTGACGTCAATGGCCACGCTCAGTCGTCCGTCAGGCGACTCAACAATGACGTCGGCCGCACGCATCGTGGCCGCGAGGACGAGCAGCAGCGTCGTCGAAACAAGTAGTTTTCTCATAAGTCTCAAAGTTTTTAGATTGTTCTTAAGTCCTGCAAAGATACGGAAATAATTGAAAACTACCGCCTTCCCGCGCGGTTTATTGACGCGGGGAGGCTTCGGCGGAAGCTATGTCTTCATATACGAAATGGCTGAAGGACGCTTCGTTGCGTGATTTCCGTCCGTCGGACGTGGCGTAGACGCCCACTCCGAGACCGTTGAAGCGGTTCAGCCGTCCGTCATCGGCAAGCCCGGTGAGGCTCACTTCTGACTTTTTAACAATCCTCAGACCCTCATTCCCGTTGTTTTTTTTTACCTTTGCACGCAACAGGCTACATCCGGCAATATGGCGGAAAACGTGCGGCGACATTGTCCGTGCGTCATTCTGTATATATTGCAGAGCGTTTCTGAACGAATGACGAAAAAATCTTTCAATTATGATAAGAGAAGCGAGACACCTCATTACCGCAATCTTTTTGTTTCTGGCAGCCATTGCCGAAGCGCAGGTCACGACGTCGTCAATGAGCGGCAGAGTCACTGATGCGGCCGCGCAAGCCATCATGGGCGCTACCGTGAGAGCCGTTCACGAACCCTCGGGCACTGCCTACGGAACCGTTACCGACGCTTCGGGCCGCTACGCGATAGGCGGAATGAAGGCGGGAGGTCCCTATCGGGTGAGCGTTTCATACGTCGGCTATTCCACGGTGGAGACCGGAGACATCACGCTGAGACTGGCCGACCGCTATCTTCTCAATGTCGCCATGACCGAAAAGGAAACACTCCTGAAGGGCGTGACCGTCCGTCCGACCGAAAACGAGGCCACAGCGGCGAGCCTGAGTCCGGGCACGGTGACCCACGTCAGTGCGCGGCAGATAGGCGCGACTCCCACCGTCAGCCGCTCCATGACAGACATTATCCGTCTTTCGCCCGTGGCTTCGGCAACGAGCAACGGACTGGCCATCGGCGGAGGGAACTTCCGCCAGTCGTGCGTGACAGTAGACGGAGCCGGCTTCAACAACGTTTTCGGACTGGGGACGGGCATACTTCCGGGCGGCGGCATGCCCATTGCGCTCGATGCCATAGAGCAGCTGACGGTGGCGGCCACGCCTTATGACGTCCGCCAGAGCGGATTCACTGGCGGTACGGTCAACGCCGTGACACGCAGCGGAACGAACCGCTTCCGGGCGACTGCATACACCTATCTGACCGACGACACGTGGACGGGCGACCGGGTGGGCGGCGAGCGGCTTGACATAGCCACGTCCCACAGTTACACCTACGGCTTCAGCGCCGGCGGCCCCATTGTCCGTGACCGGCTGTTCTTTTTCGTCAACGGCGAATATGAGGCCGACATGAAGGCCGGACCGACGGCAAAGGCCGGCGGCGGAGACGCGGGGACATTCTCGGACATCAACCGCCGGCCGCGTGAGAGCGAGCTGGCATCGCTGACGGACTATCTGAGAAGCAGATACGGCATTACGACCGGACCGTGGCAGGACTATAATGTCGAGACACCGGCCTATCGCCTGCTGGCCCGTCTGGACTGGAACATAACGGACGCCCACCGCTTCAACGTCCGTTTCACGCGATCGAACCTTAAGCTGAGTTCACCGCCGGCAAACTCGCGGACGGTCGGGGTGGCTCTGCCGTCGGCCATATATAACGCCTCAAACGTGGCCATGTACGGCAGTGACAGCTACTACGGCATGACGTCGCTGGCTTCGCGCTATTACAGCGAATACCGTTTCACGTCGCTGGCAGCCGAGCTGAACAGCCGTATGGGCATCTGGACGAACACGCTGAGGGCAACATATTCTTTTCAAGACCAGCCGCGCAGCACCGAATATGGTGACCAGCCGACGGTGGAGATCGTCATGAACGACGGCCAGGGACAATATCCGACGTGGGCTATGACGGGCGACGACGTTTTCACGGCGGGCAATCTGACGCAGACGAAGAACCTCGTACTGACAGACGAGGCGACCGTGACGCTGGGCCGCCACCGTCTGACGGCCGGACTGCAATATGAGCAGACGAGAGCCGTCAACGCCTTTGCTCAGGCCGCTGCTGGCTATTATGCCTACGAGGCCACGCCGGAGGAGGTACGTCAGGGCCGCTGGGCCGACGTGTTCGGCCGTGCGCCGCGCGTCTTCGCCATCAGCTACGGCAACGGCGCTGACCACTCCATGTTTCAGGCGAAGATGACCACCCGGATTTTTTCGCTCTATCTTCAGGACGAGGTGGCGCTGACGGACCGGCTGACGCTGACCGGAGGGCTGCGGCTGGAGCGCCCCGACTATCCGGCGCTGAAGGACAACTACAACGAAGAATACCATGAACTCGACTTCGGCGGCTGCCATTTCCGGACGGACAATGTTCCAAAGACGAGTGTCAGCGTGTCGCCGAGGCTTGGTTTCCGCTGGGACATCACGGGCGACAACCGCCACGTCTTGCGCGGCGGAACGGGCCTGTTCGTCGGCCGTTTGCCTTTCGTATGGCTTATATCGGCCGTAGGCAACTCGGGCATGGGCCAGACATCCTACTTCTATGTCAGTCCGGACAACGAACAGTCCGGGAAAGGGGCATACGCCGCGGCCGGCGACCGCTATCCGGCGCTGACCATGGACCGGCGGGAGATGCTCGCGGCCATCGGGGCAGAAAGCCGGACGGCCGTTCCCACTGGGCCTACAATTCTCAGCGACAGGCTGCGCATGCCGCGGACATGGAAGATGTCGCTGGCCATTGACACGCGGCTGCCGTACGACATGGACTTCACGCTGGAGGGTGTTTGCAACCGCGACATGAACCCCTGCATCGTCTCCAACCGCAATGTCTATTGGGACGGCGAGTCGGAGATAAGGCTGAGCGACTATGACACGCGGCGGTATATGAGCACCTACGGCCGCAATCAGGCCTACATGATTGAAAATGCGGGCCATCGGTCTTACTATTGGGCGGTGACGGCACAGCTCCGGCGACATTTCCGTTTCGGGCTTGATGTCTCGGCGGCCTATACCCGCGCCGGAGCAAAGAGCTATAGCGAGGGCATCGGCGACCAGGTTTCGTCGGCCTACGTGCAATACCGCAATTCCGTCTCTGCGGTCAACGACGCAGAGACGGGCTATGCTACATACGTCGCGCCCGACCGCGTGCTTGTCTCGGTGAGCTACCGGATGAAGACGGGCCGTCATCATGCCTCGTCGTTCGGCCTCGTCTATGATGGCGGGGAACACGGATATATGGGCAACTATTCCTATACGCGGTTCTCCTATATCTTCACCGGCAATGTCACGGGCGATGTCTCGGCACCCGGCAATCTCATCCGCGTTCCGGCCTCGCGCGAGGAGCTTGACAGCTGGAATTTTGCCGACAACGGCACTTTCACCGCTGCCGACGGCAGCCGCCAGACCTACACGGCGGACATGCAGCGCGACGATTTCTGGGCATACGTCTGCCAGGACGGCTATCTCAAGACGCGCAAGGGACGGTATGCGGAGCGAGGCGGCGCCCGTATGCCGTGGCACCATCAGCTGGACTTCCGTTTCACCCACGACATATCGCTCAACGTCGGCACCAGTCGCCACACGTTGCAGCTTGGATGTGACATAGCCAACCTCCCGAACCTGCTCAACCGCAGCTGGGGGCTGTATAAACAGCTGACCTCAGGCAGTCTCCTGACCTACCGTCCGGGCAACGGCCGCAATGGTTCCGACGGCTCATATACATACAACCTCGTCAACGGCGAACGCCATCTGACGACTTTCCGCGACTATGTCAGCGCAGCATCGACATATAGGGTGATGTTCAGCGTGAGATATGTGTTTGAGTAGACCGACAGCCCTTTCCGGCTTTCAGTCGGATTGGGCTTTCAGTCGGATTGGGTTGTCGGTCAGATTGGGTTGTCGGTCGGGTGGAGTTTTGTTTTTGTCTTTTATCCTTACAAAACTCTGTTCGCAAAAACTTCCGTTTTAGCTCGTTTTTTTCGTTTCGGAGAGGCCGTAAGGGCCTTACGGCTGTCGGACGGTATATGGTTGCAGACCGGTTTTCGCTCCGTCGCGTCCCCGCGAGGCCCTTACGGCTTTTTCAGAACGAAGAAAACGCCGTGTTTCTGCTTGCTGATTTTGTCCTGAAAAGTTACCGTTTTGCTCCCGTAAGGCCTTCCCGGGGTTGCGGCGGTGGCCTTGTTGTGATGCAACGGCAGCCCCGTTGCAATGCCGCGGAGGCCCCGTTGCATCCTCGGGAGGGCCTTACGGGAACCAACCCCCGGTCCTCCCAAAGGGAGGAAGAAACGTCGCTGTTTGTAAGCGGCTGGGAATAAGTGAGTTATGGGGAATGTAAATATATCGTCACAAAAATCCCCGTTTTTTCAGACTCTCGTGTTTGCGATATTTGGAGGCGGGGAGAGAAAAAATCAGAAAGTCCACATTCCTGTGGGCTTAAAAACAGGAAAAAGACTGACAGGAGCCCGCCATACATCCCCAGATGGGGAGGGCAGGCAGGGCACCTGTCAGTCTTTTATTGCGGTATCGTGAACACGAAGCGTGCTCCGTAGATGTATTCCGGGTCTATCCAGATGCGGCCGCCGAGCATTTCGACGATGGACTGGCAGATGGACAGGCCGAGTCCGGTGCCTTGCTTGAAATTGTCCAGCTGTTCGAAACGTTGGAAAACCTGTTTCTGCTTGTCCGTAGGAATGCCCGGACCGGTGTCCGTCACGGAGAAACGGATGCAGTCGTCGCCCTGTTCTATGCGCAGTGTGACGGTGCCCTTGTCCGTGAACTTGATTGCGTTGTTGAGCAGATTGATGATTATCTGCTGGAGATAGCGGCGGTCCGTCACGCAGCTCAGTTCCTCGTGAGGGCAGTCGAATAGTACCTTGAGGTTAGCCTTGCGGCTGTTGTTGAGGCTTTCCGTGTTGACGAGCGAGCGGCCCAGGGCTATGAGGTCGATATCTTCCGGCGTCATCTGTACGCTGCGGGACTCTATGCGCGAGAGATCGAGGACATCGTTGACGAGTTTGACAAGCAGTTCGGCATTCTGGTTGATGAGTGTGGAAATTTCCTTGAAGTCTGTTTCGGACAGTTCGTCGCGCTGTTCTATCAGAATATTGGCGAAGCCCACGATGACATTGAGCGGGGTTCGTACCTCGTGGCTCATGTTGGCAAGGAAGTTGGATTTCAGCCTGTTGGCCTCTTCGGCCTTTTCTTTGGCTGCGGCAAGCTGAATCATCATCTCTTTCTGACGCCTCATGTTGCGGCGGTTCTGGAATATGTGGAAAGTGAAGAACGCCACACTGAGTATGAGGATTACCGTTATGGCGGTGAAAATGACGGTCAGCTGTGGGTGTGATTCATAGAAATTGTGAGGCTTGTTGCGTATGTCGGCATCCTTTGGGAGTATGGACGGTGTGATGTTCCACGTGCGCAGCTGGGTATAGTCGAAAGCCGTCACGTTGTCAACAGATATTATATGCTGGGTCTGTCCCGTGCGTAGCCATCGGTTGACAATCTGTCCCATCCGCCGGCCTTGCTGTCCGTAGCGCGGGATGATGCCTCCGATGCTGACATCGCCGATGCCGGTTGACGTAACTGATATTCCGGGTATGGTGCGGTTGTAGTTCAGCAGCTGTTGGGTAGCGCTGACAACGAGATAGTTTCCGGTGCTGTCGATGCGCCATGTGGTGAACATCGCAAGGTCCCAGTCGGTCCTGAGCCGGCGGTATTCGTTTCCGGCTTCGTTGAAAGTGTATGACCTGCCGTCAATCACGCGCAGGACAAGCTGTGACGCCGCTGCCCGGCTGTGGTCTACATAATCGTTGATGAGGCCCAGCTGGTTGATGCCTCCGAAAGTGTTGTCGGTGAAGAAGTTGATGCGGCGTGTCTTCGGGAAAAGCCGCTGGGCCAGTTCTACGTTTGCCTTGACGTCATAATGGTAGGCGATTGCACCCTTCAGGCTGCAATCCGGCATGTCGGTGGAAAAGGAGCGCATCTGCGGATGCCACGTCATGACGTTGACGGCAGTGTCGGGTAGCTGTACGATGCGGTCGTTGACGAGCATGGCGAAACATGGCACCGAACGTGTGAAGTCGTTGTTCAAAGACAGGTAGCTTGCCCAGGCTTCGTTGCCCAGCAGGAGGATGCAGCGTGGCCGGTGTTCCTCATATTTTGCTACGAACCTGCCCATGCGTTCACGCCACTCGTTCATCTCGCTTAGGGAACGGCAGTTCATGTTCTCCACAACATACTGCATGTCGGGATTTTCGCGGTTGATTTCCGTATAGAACTCGCTTATGTTGGTCTGATAATTGTTGAGCTCTATCTGGAATGATGTGATGATGAGCACAAAGTCATCTTTCTGCGCCCGTATAATGATAGGGCTGAGGAAGACGAGCAGGAGCGTAAGTAAACTTTTTCTGTTCATGCTTTACCCTGTGGTGTTTTTTATTTCTTATCAGATTCCGGCACTGCAGTCCGCGGACGGTCCGCCCGCTGCCGTGTGTCAAGATTTCTATGGCTGCAAAATTACTCATTATTTGGTATATAATCAAATTTTTATCGGACAAATAAGGCTGTCTGTCAGGTTAATAAATACCAAAGAATGACAATATTTCTGATATGTCTCCGCTACGCCCGAAGGTCATACGCCGCGCTCCGCCCAGTCCCCGCGGTCGAGGTTGCGGTAGCCGATGGCCTCAGTCTTCCGTTTCTGACGCATCCATGACTTCTACGAATTTCAGCGTTTTCACCGCCTCCTTTGAATGAAATGAAAGCTGGTCGAAGAGCACGTGGGTGTGCAGCTGGATGATGGCGGCCTCAGCCGAGAGATTGCCTTTCTCGTACATGGTGATGGTGGCGTAAAGACTATCGTTGGCCACTGGCCCCATGACGATGTCGTATGATTGAGGAACGGAGTTGCGACGGTTGTTGACGACGAAGTCCAGCCAGTTCTTTGTGGCACCATGATAGTGCATGACGTTGAAGTCGGGGGAGTTCAGCAGTGTCTCGTCAAATTCATAGACTGTCACTACAGTTTTGTCCGATTCCTGACGGTCTCGCTTGATGCGTGCCCAGCGGGCAGCCTGTTCATAGTTGGTTGTGGTATAGAAACCTTTTCCGAAGTCTGTATTGCCTCGTCCACGTGTTATGTTGGGTGTGCGTACAGCCATTGTGGAACCGTGATAAAGTCTCATGTGCTATTCCTCTTTTTCTTAGGCTAAAGTCTTGTTTCTTCTTTTGAGATAAAGTCTTATCTCGTCCATTATATAATCCTCTCCCTGCGTATGGAGCACTTCAAAGTTGTTTTTCAGAAACGAAATGAGGTTCTTCGCTTTGAACAGTGAATATGCCTGCAAACCGGAAAGGTTGTTCCTGCGCGCATACGACTCTACGCAAAACACGACGAACTGCAATTCTTTTGAATCCATATCTCCGTCCCGCAGGCGTCGCTCCTGCTCCATCAGCTTGTAGAGAGTCTCGTTGTCGAGATACCACCACTTGGCATTGTTGTCATAGAGTTTGGCTGAAAGCTCGCTATCGTAGAACCGGCACATCGCATTCATTACCGACATACCTTTTCTCTGGGCTATATATTCAATAAGATCGGCCGCTTTTATAGGAACGATGGACCTTTCTATTTTGTCTTCATTGACAGTTTCTTTTGTTTTATTCACCATACCTCTTTATATATTATTCTGTTCATGTCAGTCCTTTTGTCTCTAAAGTGCCCTTTCCGCCCAGTCCCCGCGGTCGAGGTTGCGGTAGCCGATGGCCTCGGCGAGATGGTGGGAGAGGACGTTTTCCGTGCCCTCGATGTCGGCTATCGTGCGTGCCACTTTCAGGATGCGGTTGTAGGCGCGGGCCGAAAGGGAGAGCCGTTCCATGGCCGTGCGCAGGAGGGTGATGCCATCGGCGTCTGGCTCGGCGTAGCGGTGGATCATCCGCTCGGTCATCTGGGCGTTGCAGTGGACACCCCTGAAGTCCTTGAAGCGCTCCTCCTGACGGTGGCGCGCGGCAATGACGCGGCTGCGGATCGCCTCGCTCGGCTCGCCCGGGGCGGCCTTGGAAATCTCGTTGAACGGCACGGGTGTGATTTCAACCTGTATGTCTATGCGGTCGAGCATGGGTCCGCTGATCTTGTTCATGTACCGCTGTATCTGACCGGGAGTGCAGACGCAGCGGTGGGTCGGGTCGCCGTAGTAGCCGCAGGGACATGGGTTCATCGAGGCGACGAACATGAACGAGCAGGGATATTCGATGGTGTATTTTGCCCGGGCGATGGTTATCTTTCGGTCCTCCAGCGGCTGGCGCATCACTTCGAGGACGCTACGGCTGAACTCCGGCAGCTCGTCGGCAAACAATACGCCGTTGTGGGCGAGCGAAATCTCGCCCGGCTGCGGATTGAGGCCGCCTCCGGTGAGCGCCACCTGCGATATGGTGTGGTGGGGCGAACGGAACGGACGCTGTGTGATCAGGGAAGTGTCGCGGCTCAGCTTGCCCGCGACGCTGTGTATCTGGGTCGTCTCCAGGCTCTCGGCGAGCGACAACGGCGGCAGAATGGAAGGCAGACGCTTTGCCATCATCGATTTGCCGCTGCCCGGCGGGCCTATCATTATGAGATTGTGGCCGCCTGCCGCCGCCACTTCGAGCGCCCGTTTGACGCTCTCCTGCCCCCGGACGTCGGCGAAATCGAAGTCGAAACGGGTCTGCTGTTCGTAGAATTCGCGTCGTGTGTCGATTACTGTCGGCTGGAATGAAGTGTCTCCGTTGAAGAAACGGATGACGTCGGCGAGGCTGTCCATGCCGTAGACGCTAATATTGTTGACTACGGCAGCCTCGCGGATGTTCTGCCGCGGGACGATGAGCCCCTTGAAATGTTCCGCCCGTGCCTTGATGGCTATTGGCAGCGCGCCGCGGACGGGAAGCAGACGGCCGTCCAGTCCGAGTTCGCCAATCATTATGTAGTCGCCCAGCATGCCGCTTTCGATCTTGCTGTCGGCAGCCAGTATGGCCACGGCTAAGGGCAGGTCGTAGCCGCTTCCTTCCTTCCGGATGTCGGCCGGAGCCATGTTGACGGTGATGTCGGCCAGTGGGAATTTATATCCGTTGTTCTGCATTGCCGCCACAATGCGGTCGCGGCTTTCGCGCACGGCTGTGTCGGCAAGTCCCGTCAGATGGAACTGTACGCCACGGGATATGCTCACTTCCACTGTGACGACGGTGGCTTCAAGTCCTGTCACGGCTGCACTGAATGTCTTTACAAGCATGGTTGACGATGTTTTGGGGTGGTTAGTATATTATATATTTAAGGTGAAGATAAAGGGTGATGACGGGAGTTGACGGGAGGGATATGGAAGTGATGGAAGTGGATTGGGAGATAACCGGAGAGATGGAAAAAAAAGGACAGCCAATGTCATTTCAGCATGTCCTTTATCTTTTCCTCCATCTGCTGACTGTCCAGATTGCGGGCTACGACGCGCCCTTTCTTGTCGGCGACGATATTTCCCGGAACTGTGGCGAGACCTAAGGTGGAGAGTAGGGGAGTCGCCCACATGGTTCCGTCACATACGTTCGGCCAGTCGATGGAGTCGCGTCGTGTGCGCTCCGTGCAATCGCTTTTGCGTCCGTCGAGGCAGATGCTCACTATGGAGAGGTCGTCACCATATTTCTTCTTCATCACTCTCAGACGTCGTTGCATGGTCTGGCTTTCATAGCTCCACGTCGCCCATGCGCTGATGATGTTGACTTTTCCGCTGAGTTGCGTCCTGCTCACGTTCCGTCCATCCGTGTCGGTGGCTTTGAAATCAGGCAGTTGGGCTCCAACGGCAGCTGCGCGAAGTCCTGAAAGTTGTGTCTTCATTCTCTTTATCTGCACGTCTTGAGGATTCTTCGTGCCCATGAGGTCCAGCAGTTCGTAGGCTTTTGCATAGTCAGGAGACTGTGACATCACGAGATAGCGGTTCACGATATACAGGGATACGGGCGAGTCGGGATGTTCGCGTACAAACGAGACAACGGCTTCGCGTATTTCCGGAGGCGCCATTTTGTTGGCGTTCATGCGGAATTCGGTCATCAGTTTGTTGGCTTTCGTGCCCTTGATTTCCATTTCTTTCAGGTGGGATGCGTCACCGGTAATTTTGGCTGTGGCTCCCGGTTGGGCGAAGACGGCCTGTTCGGAAAAGTTGGGGAAGATGATTACAAACGTGGTCGGTTCCTCCAGTGCCACCTCGTAGGCGAACCGTCCGTCCGCCACTTTGATGGTGTCGGTGCCGGCTTTGCCTCCGTACGGGCTGTAGATGTAGAATTCTCCCTGATTGAAGTTGCGGAACCGGCCTTCAATCCGGAAGTGGCCGCTTTTCCCTCCGCACGACGATAACATCATCGTGGCGGCGGATAGAGCCAAAATGATAAGCCCCATCACCCCTGCGAAGAGGGGCGATGGGTGCTTTTGATTGATTGAATGACGGAGCTTGTCCTTCATTTTGATGTTTTCGTTTTTACTTGTTTATCTTTGCCAGCTCGAGGTCGTTTGCTGCGTATGCGGCCAGCGACGGATCTTTGCTGATGGCATTGCGCAGTGCTGTCTGGGCGGCACCGCTGTTGCCCTGACGTGCGTTGAGCACGGCCTTGAGATATTCTGTCATGGCGTCAGCGTTCTTGACGTTGTTCAGAGTGTTTGCGGCGGCAGAATAGTTCTTGTTGATGATCTGTGCGAGAGCGGCGCTGTTGGAGTTGGTCTTGCCGAAAGCCTGCTCAGCCTGAGCATACTTGCCCTGTGCCAGATAGAGGTTGCCCTGTATCTCTGCCAGTCCGTTGGCTTCGGAAGCCTTTGCTATGTAGGTCTCAGCAGTATTGGTGTCGCCTGCCTGGAGGGCGAGAAGACCGAGGTTGGCGTTAGCCTCGCCGCTCTTCGGGTTGATGGCGGCAGCGCGCTGAGCGTACTTCTTGGCCTCTGCATAGTTGCCCTTTGCATATTCCATGGCGGCGATGTTGTTGTATGCGCGGCAGTCGTTGGGGTATATCTCTGTTGTCTTCTTGTAGCGTGCCTCCTGCTCGGCGGCGTTGTCGGTCAGCGTTGCGGCATAGAGCATTTCTTCCACGCTGAGCTGTTTTGCGTCAGAAGCGAGCTGTGCCTCAATCTGCTCGTCGTCGCGGCCTATAACCTCGTAGTTGATGGTCAGGCGCGCACGGCGCAGCTGCGGCAGGATGCCGTCGGCCAGCTCCTTGAATCCGGCGCTCATGTTCTTAATCTGCTGCTCGCGCTCCTCGGGGTCCTTATACATGGAGAGGACGCGGAGAATGACATCTTTGTCCTGAATGTTTGAAGCGGCAACGAGTTCCTGGAAGCCTTCCCAGTCCTGAGCGGTGTATTTGGCGTCTACGTTGGTCTCTATCTTTGCCTTCTTGAGCTGCTGCTCCACATACTTCTCAGAGTTCTGCTGACGCTGGTTTGCCAGCTTGTCGTTCAGCTTCACGCCTCCGTCAGGCGATGCGTATGCTGAAACTTCCACGTTGTTGAGGTTGAGTCCCTCGCGGTCGGCGTTGATTTTCTGGAGCAGGTTGACGAATTCCGTAACGGAATTGTTCTGCAGTTCGCTCTTGCGCAGATTTGCCTGCTGTATGAGGAACTTTATGTTGGCTTCCTGTTTCTGCTCGGTCACGCGCTGGAAAGCATCGGGAGCGATGCAGGCCTGTGCTCCGGTGAGTGTGCGTCCGTAGAGTTCGGATGTGGCGATGACTCCAGTGGCCACCTTCACGGCAGGCACATCAACGCTCTTTTTGCCCACCTTTGCGTCGAAGGTGAGATACATGTCGCTCTTCTGCATCTCGGGAACGTAGTTGAAGCTTGTCTTCATGGTGTAGTTTCCGCCCACGAGATATGATATGGTCTGATCGTTGCCTTCCACTTTCTCACCCTGGAACGTAGCGCTTGTTCCGCGTGCCACTTTGCCTCCGGCATAGCGGAGTTCCGGTGTGACTGTTACAACGGCCTTTTTCTTCATGTACTTTTCCGGGAACATACCGTTGATGGTGGCGGGCACTTTGCCGGCCTCGGTTTCGAGCGGGTTTGGAACGACGTTGAAATTGTCGGCTGAGAGCGAGCCGAGTTTTGATGAACATGATGTCAGCACGATTGCCGAAGCGGCTGACAGCAGTAAGAATTTGTTTGTTTGCATATAACTGTTTGTATAGGTTTTACGTTATGGAGTCCGTCCGGACTTGTCCGGCGGTATTCCGGTCGGCTTGTGAATATTTGCAAAGTTATGGTATTAATATTGTAAGGCGAACAAAACGTCGATAAATTTATGTTTTATTAATCATTAACGGCGTGTATAAAAGGATTGTTCAAACATAATGGCGTTTTTATTTCAATGCAAAGACGCTGCCTCTAGAGGATATCGACAAACCCAAGATATCCGCCGACGCTGGAATGAAGCCGTTTCTGCGGTGAAAGGACAGAAAACACGTAGCCCCGCCTTAATGTCCTGTTGACATTGTGGCGGGGCTGTGGATGCTGGTGTGCCGCGAGCGGGACTCGAACCCGCACGGCCATCACTGGCCAAGGGATTTTAAGTCCCTCGTGTCTACCAATTCCACCATTGCGGCATCCGTATGCTTCAGTGGAGCGGAAAACGGGACTCGAACCCGCGACCCCGACCTTGGCAAGGTCGTGCTCTACCAACTGAGCTATTTCCGCATGGCGTTGTGCGGGTGCAAAGGTAGGATAAATTCCCGTAACGGCCAAATAATTTGGGTAAATTGTGAATTAGGAATTGGAATATTGGATATAATATTGAATATGGGAGTTGTCGGTCACAGGCTGACAACTCCCATATCCAAAACTCCTAATTATACACCGACAGCGTGGTGGCATTGCGGCCGACCTTGTATTGAAGCAGTTGCAGACCGTTGTCGGCCCGTCCATCGTAGTTGAGCTCGTATGTCCGGCCGCACGTTGCGCATTTCACGGCCTGTCCGTTTGTCGTCCATTCGAGCGGAAAGTTCGTTCCGCTGCGTTCTTTCAGGCAGTTGGGGCACTGTCCGTCGTAGGCTTTAAGTCCGTTGAACGTCGAACAGCCCACGATGATGGAGTTGTTGGCGCCCATGTTCCCCACGAGATAGTTCTCTTCAACCGTCGTCAGAGGGACCGTTTCCGTATCGCGTCCGTTGTTGCTGCTGACGGAGAGGCTGGTCATGTTTCCTTCGCGTACGGCATTGATGCGGGTGTAGGACCCGGGATTGTCCAGAGCGAGGGTTATCAGGCTTGTCGGATGGAGCTGGGTGTTGAACGTGAAGCGGCAGGGATACTCCGTGCTGTACAGGTCCTGGGCGTCGTCGCTGCATGCCCCTGCTACGATTGCCGCCATGCCGAGGAACACGACGGTGGCCCGGTTCTTCGTCCATCGCGCCGTCATGAGAGCAGTCTCCTTTCTGCCTCGTCCACCTGCGGGAAGTTGAAATCCCCGGTGATGGAATCCATCAGTGCCGTGATGCGGTCGTTGCAGAGACAGCCGATGCTGCCCTCGTGGGTGTGGCGGATGTTGCGGTCGGGCTTGAAGCGTCCGGCCTCGATGTCCAGTCCCACCGTCTTGTAGGCGTCGCGGAACGGCATTCCTTCGGCGGCGAGTCGGTTGACTTCCTCAACGGAGAACATCGGGTCGTAGATGGCGTTGTCCAATATATGTTCATTGACCTCGATACGGCTCACAATCCATGTGGCCATGGCCAGACAGTCTTTCATTTCGGCGAAAGCTGGGAGGAACACTTCTTTGATTATCTGTAGGTCGCGGAAATAGCCTGTAGGAAGATTGTTCATTATCATGGCTATCTGCTGCGGAAGTGCCTGTAGTTTGTTGCTCTTGGCGCGTATCAGCTCGAATACGTCGGGGTTCTTCTTGTGGGGCATGATCGAACTTCCCGTCGTACATTCCTTCGGCAGTCGTACAAAGGCGAAGTTCTGGCTGTTGAACATGCAGGCGTCATAGGCCAGTTTGGCCAGCGTGCCAGCCACCGAGGCCAGAGCGAAGGCCACGTTGCGTTCGGTCTTGCCGCGTCCCATCTGTGCATAGACAACGTTATAGTCCATCGTGTCGAAGCCCAGAAGGTCGGTTGTCATCTGACGGTTGAGCGGGAACGACGAGCCGTAGCCGGCGGCCGAGCCGAGCGGATTCCGGTTGGTCATCCGCCATGCGGCCTGGAGGAAAAGCATATCGTCGGTGAGGCTTTCGGCGTGGGCGCCGAACCACAGTCCGAATGAACTTGGCATGGCAACCTGAAGATGGGTGTAGCCGGGCATAAGCACGTTCTTGTGTTCTTCGCTTTTGGCAATCAGGGCCTTGAACAGCCCGCCGACGGCGTCGACCACTTCACGCAGCTCATGACGGATGAAGAGTTTGAGGTCCACGAGAACCTGATCGTTGCGTGAGCGTCCGCTGTGAATCTTCTTTCCGATGTCGCCCAGCCGGCGGGTGAGCATCAGTTCCACCTGGGAATGTACGTCTTCCACACCGTCTTCAATTTCAAAACGTCCGTCGAGACACATTTTATATATATCCTTCAGTTCGGCCACAAGCCGTGTCAGTTCGTCCCGTTCCAGCAGTCCGATGCTTTCCAGCATGGTGATGTGGGCGATGGAACCCATCACGTCGTAGGGCGCGAGATAGAGATCCATCTCGCGGTCGCGGCCGACGGTGAAACGTTCGATTTCGGCGTTCACCTCAAAATTTTTCTCCCAAAGTTTGTTTGCCATTGCTTCGTATGATTTTCGTATTATTCTTAAATTTCGTGTGTAAATCTGTTCTGTTCCGCGGACACGTATTGTCCATGTAGCGGACATATTGGTGCAAAAATACGAAATAAAAATTATAATTACGAATTTATATGATTGCAAAATGTCCGGCCGGTCTATTGCATGTTGGCAACATGTGTGTCGGATGCACGTTCCGGCGCGATATTCCGGATGAAATTCCGGATGCACCGTGGCGCATTCCAGCAGTGAGCATGTGGATTTCCCGCATCAGAGAGTGTTAAAGTCCATTCATTGTGACAAATCAATAGAATGATTTCCTCATTCATCCACAGGTCTATCCCCTTTAAGTAGACCGGGAGGCACGGCTCTTTCATTTATCCATCAGTGTTACACGGCCCGTGTAACACTGTTACATGAGCCGCGTAACGATGTTACATGGCCCGTGTTACACTGTTACGCGGGCCATGTAACAAAAGCTGTTTTGTCTATTCCATTGTCTAAATGAAATAGCCGTGACCGAGAGAGGCTTTTGTTGGTGTCAGCAGGGGCTTTTTCTCCCGAATTTTATGTACTTTTGCACCATCATGCAGAAACAAATACCTCCTGGAAGCATCGACGTGATAGCGTTTGATGCCGACGACACGCTCTGGGACTGCCAGTCCCACTTCGCCGACGTTGAGCGGCGCTACTGCGAGCTGCTGTCAGGATATGGCGACGCCGGCAAGATTGCCGGCGAACTGTTCCGCACGGAAGCGGCGAACATGGAGCTGCTTGGTTATGGAACGAAGGCATTCACGCTGTCGCTTGTCGAAAATGCCGTCAGCGTGAGTTGCGGGCGCGTGACGGGCTATGAGATAGGACGCATTGTAGCCATGGGCAAGGAGCTTCTTTCGCTGCCAGCCACGCCGCTGTCAGGCGTAGTGGAGGCGCTCCGGCGGCTGACCGGAGTGAGGAAGGCGGTTTTCACGAAAGGCGAACTGCTTGACCAGCAGAACAAACTGCGGCGCTCCGGACTGGAGCCGTTTTTCGACCACGTAGAGATAGTGGCCGACAAGACAGAGGACGCCTACCGTGACCTGTGCCGGCGGATGGACATTGAGCCGGACCGGCTGCTGATGGTGGGAAACTCTTTCCGCAGCGACATCGCCCCCGCATTGGCCGTCGGGGCGTGGGCCGTCCATATCCCGTTCCACGTCACGTGGCAGCTCGAAGTGACCCGCGAGTTCGACCACGAGAGGCTGGTGAGGATAGAAGACATATCGGAGCTTGGTGCATGTCTTGGTGCATGTCTTGCGACTTAGCCGCAGGGATTATTACGGAATTTCTTTGTAGTATCCCCAAATTATACTAACTTTGCACCTTATAAATATATAAACCGAAACGAATGGAACAGAAACAATACAAGCGCACCACCGTCACGGCGGCCCTGCCGTATGCCAACGGCGGTGTTCACATCGGCCATCTTGCCGGAGTCTACGTGCCGGCGGACATCTACGTGCGTTATCTGAGGCTTAAAGGCCAGGACGTCATCTTCATCTGCGGAAGCGACGAGCATGGAGTGCCAATCACCATCCGCGCCCGTAAGGAAGGCATCACACCTCAGGACGTCGTCGACCGCTACCACTCTATAATCAAGAAGAGCTTCGAGGACTTCGGAATCTCGTTCGACATATACAGCCGCACGACATCGGAGACACATCACAAGATGGCTTCCGACTTCTTCAGGAAGCTCTACGACGACGGCAAGCTGACCGAACAGGTGTCGGAACAGTATTACGACGAGGAGGCCCGTCAGTTCCTCGCCGACAGATATATCACTGGCGAATGTCCCCACTGCCACAATCCAAAGGCATACGGCGACCAGTGTGAGAAATGCGGCAGCGACCTCGACCCGACCGAACTCATCAATCCCCAGTCGGCCATCAGCGGCTCCGCACCCGTGCTGAAGAAGACCAAGAACTGGTATCTCCCGCTCAACGAATATCAGCAGTGGCTCAAGGAGTGGATTCTCGACGGTCACAAGGAGTGGCGCCCCAACGTCTACGGACAGTGCAAGAGCTGGCTCGACCTCGACCTCCAGCCCCGCGCCATGACCCGCGACCTCGACTGGGGTATCCCCGTTCCCGTTGAGGGCGGCGAAGGAAAGGTGCTCTACGTCTGGTTTGACGCCCCCATCGGCTACATCTCCAACACCAAGGAACTTCTGCCCGACACGTGGGAGAAGTGGTGGAAGGACCCCGAGACGCGCCTCGTCCACTTCATCGGAAAAGATAACATCGTCTTCCACTGCATCGTCTTCCCCACCATGCTCAAGGCCCACGGCGGCTATATCCTTCCCGAGAACGTTCCGGCAAACGAGTTCCTCAATCTGGAGAACGACAAAATCTCGACCTCGCGCAACTGGGCCGTATGGCTTCACGAATATCTCGAGGACATGCCAGGCAAGCAGGACGTCATGCGCTATGTCCTCACGGCAAACGCCCCCGAGACAAAGGACAACAACTTCACGTGGCGTGACTTTCAGGACCGCAACAACAACGAGCTGGTCGCTGTCTACGGCAACTTCGTCAACCGCGCGCTCCAGCTCACGAAGAAATATTGGGCGGGAGTCGTTCCGGAGTGCGGCGAACTGACCGACACCGACCGCGCGACGCTCGACGAGTTCAAGGACGTCAAGGCACGCGTTGAGGAATACCTCGACATCTTCAAGTTCCGCGAGGCGCAGAAGGAGGCCATGAACCTTGCCCGCATCGGAAACCGCTACATCACCGAGTGCGAACCGTGGAAGGTATGGAAGACCGATCCCAAGCGCGTGGAGACCATTCTCTACATCTCGCTCCAGCTCGTGGCCAATCTGGCCATAGCCTTCGAGCCGTTCCTGCCGTTCAGCAGTGCCCGTCTGCGCCGGATGATCAACGTCGAGAAGTTTGAGTGGGAGAGCCTCGGCAGCACCGATTTGCTTCGTCCGGGCCACCAGCTGGCCGAACCTGAGCTGCTTTTCGAGAAGATTGAGGACGAGACAATCGCTTTCCAGCTCAACAAGCTTGAAGAAGCCAAGAAGGCCAACGCCGCCGCTGCCTACAAGGCTGACCCCATCAAGGCTCCCGTGACGTTCGAGGACTTCGAGAAACTCGACATCCGCGTCGGCCACATCAAGCACTGCGAGAAGGTCAAGAAGGCCAACAAGCTGCTCAAGTTCACCATCGACGACGGCTCGGGAACCGACCGCACCATCGTCAGCGGCATAGCCAAGTTCTACGAACCCGAAGAACTCATCGGCAAGGACGTCCTCTTCATTGCCAACTTCCCGCCCCGCAAGCTCATGGGCATAGAGAGTCAGGGCATGATTCTCTCGGCCGAGAACTTCGACGGAAGCCTCAGCGTGACGTCAATCCTGCGCGAAGTGAAGCCCGGAAGCAAGGTCTGCTGACGGAGAAATAAAATAAGCGTATAGAAACCGGAGGGAGCCGCGTGCTCCCTCCGGTTTTTCGTATCTGTCGGTAAAAAAAAACGATTCGGCTGTCGGATAGACGTGTTCAGAATCTTATTGGGTTAATATTTGTTAATCGGGGGGGGTAAATTAAGCCTTTTTAGAAATTATTTCTTTACCTTTGAGGTGATAATGACATGCCAGAGGTAAAGCATAACGGTTCCGGCTTGACCGATGACAAATGTAAATAATGGAACCAATGATTTATACTATGGATTTCAAGACTTCCATAACAACGTGTCTTAAAGAAAAGTACGCGTCATTTCAGGGTCGTGCAACACGCTCCGAGTACTGGTATTTCCAGCTGTTCTCAGTTCTTTCACTTGTTGTCGTAGGTATCGTTGGCAGCATCATCAGCGATACATTGGGCATGATTCTCTATGTCGTGATGGCGCTGGGACTCATCTGTCCGAGCATCTCTGTCCTTGTCCGTCGTCTTCATGACATCGGCAAGAGCGGTTGGTGGTACTGGATTTGTGCTATTCCGGCTGTCGGCTTCTTGATTCTCCTCTTCTTCCTCATCACCGACAGCAAGGGAGACAACGAGTACGGACCTTCTCCCAAGGGCTTTTAAGACGGTTGCCGGCGTTCCAAAGGACGGGAACCGGCATCCTATGAAATAGGAAACAATATCGTAGGGATATATTCTTGTATCTGTCAGTCTGTAACGTATAGACAATTAACGTTCGTCCGGCAGACAGAAACAAGATTATATCCCTTTCTTTTGCAGTATTCCATCCTGGCCGATACATATTTATATATACGTGACAGTTCCTTTCCCGTTGCATGCCGGCCATATCCTTAAAGAGGCATCCGGCGTGCGGCTGTGTAACGGTCAGGACGAAAAAACGGCTTTTTTCTTTGATTATCAGCCGATAAGTATTAATTTTGCGCTGTAAAGTTAAAAATCGGGCGGCAATAAATCAAAAGCCAAACGGCAGTAAATCAAAAGCCAAACGGCAATAAACGGAATACCACGCGATGGAGTCATTAAGGGAGAAAACGGAGAAAGGAATGTTCTGGGGCGGGCTGAACAACGGTGTCCAGCAGCTGTTGGGGCTCGTTTTCGGCATAATCCTCGGACGCCTTCTGACGCCTTCCGACTATGGCATGACGGCCATGATAAGCATCTTCACGCTTATCGCCACGGCCCTTCAGAACAGCGGATTCACCGCCGCGCTGGCCAACATGAAGTCTCCCGGCCACCGCGACTACAACTCCGTGTTCTGGTTCAACATCGTTGTCGCCCTTTCACTTTACGTCATCCTCTTCTTCTGTGCTCCGCTCATAGCCGCTTTCTATCGCACGGAAAGCCTCATTCCGCTCTGCCGCTACGCCTTTCTGGCCATCGTCCTGTCGTCTTTCGGCACGGCCCAGTCGGCCTATCTCTTCAAAAATCTCATGGTCAAGGAGCAGGCCAAGTCCGGAATGACGGCCGTCGTGCTGTCCTGCCTGACGGGCGTCACTATGGCGCTGATGGGCATGGCCTACTGGTCTCTGGCCACTCAGGGGCTCGTCTTCGTCGGCGTAAACATGCTGATGCAGTGGCACTATTCCCCGTGGCGGCCGTCACTGGACGTCGATTTCGGTCCCGTCAGGCGGATGTTCCGTTTCAGTTGCAAGATTCTCGCGACAACAATCCTCACCCATATCAACACCAACGTGCTCAACATTCTGCTGGGCCGCCATTTCTCAACAGTCGAAACAGGCTACTACAATCAGGCATATCAGTGGAACTTCAAGTGTTTCAGCCTTGTCCAGGGCATGGTCCAGCAGGTAGCCCAGCCCGTTCTTGCCGGACTGAACGGCGAGGACGACCGTCAGCTGAAGGTGCTCCGGAAGATGATGCGCTTCACGGCTTTCATCTCGTTCCCGCTGCTTTTCGGCTTCGCGCTGGTGGCGGAGGAGTTCATTCTCGTCACTATCGGGGAACAGTGGCTGCCCAGTGCGCGTCTGATGCAGATACTGTGCATAGGCGGAGCGGTGATGCCGCTCTGCACGCTGCTGTCGAACACCATCATCAGCAAAGGCCGTTCAGGCACTTATATGTATGGAACGCTGGCTCTTGGAGTGGCTCAGATCGGTCTCATGGTGACTATCTGGCCGTTCGGAATACGGGCCATGGTCATCGGCCACTCGGCGCTCAACATCCTCTGGCTCTTCGTCTGGCAAAGGCTGACGTCCCCGCTGACGGGCTACGGCCTGCGTATGTTCCTTGCCGACACTGTTCCCTTCGCCCTCGCGGCGGCCGGAGTGATGGTCGTCACGGGTGCGGCCACGGCGTGGATGGATTCCCTTTGGATGCTTCTGTCGGCGCGGGTGTTGACGGCCGCAATGCTATATTATGGCGTGATGCGTGTCGCGCGTGTCAGGATTCTCGCCGACTGTACCGGATTCATATTATCTAAAATAAGAAAAACATGACCCTTGCCTTTCTCATTTCTGCCCACACGGACCCGGAACATCTCCGGCGGCTCATCGAAAGTCTGCCTTCCGGTTCCCTTTTCTATGTCCATATAGACCGCAAGGCCGACATCGCGCCGTTTGTCAGACTTCTCGGCGCCAATTCCTCGGTGACGTTTCTTGAACGTCGCACGGATGTTGTCTGGGGCAGCATCAACGAGGTTGAATATCAGATGGAGCTGATACGCAGTGCCCTCGGCGGTCCTGTCGTTCCGGACTATCTCGTCAGCATGAGCGGCATGGACTATCCGCTGTGGAGCAACGGCCGCATGGAGCGGTTTTTCTCCGAGGCCTGCGGCCGCGAGTTTCTTCAGGGAATAAGCATGGACGGGCAGGGGCGCCACGCCGCTATATACACCGAATACCGCCTGTTCGGCGACCGCCATTGGCCGGCAGGTTCCTGGGGAAGCCGCATGAGGGTGGCCTTGAGAATGGCTCTGAAGGCAGCGGGAGTGAAAAAACCGCTGGTCTTCACAGCTTCCGGCCGCCGCCACACGCTCTATAAAGGGGCGGCATGGTGGGCCATCACGCCCCGGCTTGCCGCCGCCGCGCTCGGCGCGTGGGACACGGACAAGGCCCTGCGCCGCTATTTCTCCACGAGCTTCTGTCCGGCGGAGACCTTCCTCCAGACCTTTGCTTTCAACGACGACGCTTTCTCACAGCGCTGCATTCTCAACGAGGGCGGCTATACGTCGCTGGCCGCGGTGACGCCGCTGACCTACATAGACTATAATCCGACGGTCAAGATTCTCACCAAAGAAGACCTCCCGGCGCTTATGGCTTCCGGAAAAATGTTCTGCCGCAAGACCGTGACGGGCCGCAGCGACAGCCTGATGGACATGATTGACACCCGGCGGGCAGAGGAAGAAAGGGCCTATGGCTGAAAACAATAGCATCAGAAAAACGAGATAACATTACAACTACATAAAAATCAAACCTTCAACCGAACCTTTTCATATCAAACAATATGTATAAAGACAGAATTGTGGTTTACACGTCAGGCACATTTGACATGTTCCACAGTAACCATCTGAAGATGATCGAGTACGCCAGAGGACTGGGCGACACGCTCATCGTGGGCGTGAGCACCGACGAGCTGGTGTGCAGTTACAAGCGGCCGCCCATCATCCCGTTTGAGGAACGCATATCCATCATCAAGGCCCTGCGCTATCCCGATATCGTTATTCCGCAGCGTTCGCTCGACCACAGCGAACTGGTGAAGAAGCTGAACATCGACGTCTTCGTGGTAGGGGATGACTGGACCGGCAAGTACGACTATCTGAAGGACCTTGGGGTCACCGTCTTCTACTTCCCGTATGGTGACGGACTGTCGACAACAAGCATCAAGAAAGAGATTGTCGAGCGGTATGACAGTATCAAGGGGAAAATCGACAACCAGCCAAATCCCGACATCAGATGAAGACCGCCGTCGTGACAGGAGGAACCAGGGGAATCGGCCTCGGTGTGGTGAAGATGCTCGTGGGCAAGGGCTATCGCGTCATCGCGTCCTACGCCCGCGATGACGAAGCGGCCGGACGTGCCGAAAAGGAGTTGCAGGGGCGTGCCGTCTTCGTGCGTGCCGACCATTCCGTGCGCAGGGATACATACGCCTTTATTGACTATGTCAAGGGCCAGACCTCCGCGTCCGGCATAGACTGTGTCATCTGCAATGCCGGCATAACCGTCCGCAAGCCGTTCACCGAAACAACCGATGATGACTGGGACAGCATGACGGAAGTTGCCGTCAACGCCCATTTCCTGCTCCTCCGCGAGCTCTACGCCCGGCTGAACGACGGTTGCCGCATAGTCTTCACGGGTTCGGAGATGGGCATCCATCCCCATGCGACCGTCTTCGGATATGGCGTGACCAAAGCCGCCGTCCACGCGATGGTCCTCAATCTCGTGAAGATTCTCGAACCGAAACGGGCCACTGTGAATGCCGTAGCCCCAGGCTTTGTAGACACCGAATGGCAGAAAGCCAAGCCGCAACCCATCCGCGACAGCATCTGCAGCAAGACGGCGCTCCATCGTTTCGCCTCGATAGAGGAGATTGTGGCGGCCTACGCCTTCTGCATCGACAACGCTTTTGTCAACGGAAGCATTATCGAAGTGAGCGGAGGATATTCATATAAATAACCGACAGCAGAGCGACAACGCTCTGCCGGACAAATCCAAACAAGCACACAATGACCACACCCGCCATAGACCAGGCCGCACTCAGGGCACGCTTCAATCCCGACGGCTCACTCCTGCGCCGCCAGCAGATGCGCATGCTCGACATATTGATAGAGGTTGACCGCATCTGCCGCAAACACAACATCCGCTATTGGCTCAGCAGCGGAACACTGATCGGTGCCGTACGCCACAAGGGCTTCATTCCCTGGGACGACGATCTCGACATCGAGATGCTCCTGCCGGACTACAAGAGACTGATGAAAGTCCTGCCGGAGGAACTGCCGGAGAATTTCGCGCTGCAGTCGCAGGACACCGACCCGAATTATTTCTTTTTCTACGCAAAGGTCCGCGACCGCCGTTCGTTGCTCGAAGAGAACACGGGCTACGACCGGACATGGCGCGAGAAAGGCATCTATATAGACATCTTTCCGTTCTATCGGCAACCGTTGTGGATTCATCTGCTGTCGGAAAAGACCATCGGCCACGTCTATAAGATACTGCGCACGGAAGGAGACAAAAGCATGTGGAAGGTCCGTGCGCTCACCCGCCTCAACCGCTATGTCATCTATCCCCTGCTCCGTCTGTTCTGCCGTCTGTCGAAGAAATCGCGCGAGACATACGGTCTGGGCATACCCTATCATGACCCGCGTCATCTCGAAGACATCTTTCCGCTGGCCGAAACAGAGTTCGAGGGCTATATGATGCCCGTTCCCAAGGACTGCCACAAGTCGCTGACGCTCAAATACGGAGACTACATGAGGCTGCCGGACGTAGACGGAATCAACCTCCATGTGAACAAGCTGGAAATCTGGTGACGCCCTGAACGGCACTGCCGGAGCGCGCGTTTTTTCGTCTGCCGCGCAATGGCCCGGCCGATGTTCAGCGGCCGGGCGATTTCTTTTGTTTGTAATCCTTTTTCTGAATTTAAGGCCCGCGAGAATGTGGACTTTCTGAAAAAAATCCTCCGCGGGTTCAAATTCTGCAAGCACGCGCGTGTTAAAAATCAGGGAATTTTGCGGGCCAAAAAACGTTTTCTTTATTCTGTCGGTATAGAAATCTCGCGATTTATATGTAAATTTGCAAAACAAATACGAATCGTATGACCAATTTTGATAAGCAGAAATTGACCGAAATAGTCTTGTATATTCTTAACAAGACAAATGGTTTGGACTATTATCACGTATTTAAGGTGATATACTTTGCCAATATCGCACATTTGGCAAAGTATGGATTTCGTATGACTACGGACGAGTTCTGTGCGTTGCCGGACGGTCCAGTTCCGTCAGTATTGTATAATTGTGTCAAGAACGATACGCATTGTGATCAGGAACTTGAATCAATGATGCAAAAGTGTATCGCTTTCGGTAATGATGATGCGTATTATATGATGACGGCAAAGAGAGGAGCAGATATGGACTATCTCTCCAATGCCGATATAGAAGAGATAGACAAGTCTATCACTGAAAATGCGTATCTGCCTTATGGAGAACTAAGGGCTAAATCTCACGGGCAAGAATGGCGTCGGGCTTATTACAACACCAAGCAAGGACGCAAGGTAATGGATGTTGTAGGTATGGCGAAGGATGGCATGGCCAGTGAGGATATGCTTGAGTATATAAAGGATAATCTTGAAGTAGAAACGGCATTGGCATGACAAAGATAGGAGAACTGCTTGGAGATGCCGCAGATAAACTTGCTCAAGATAGTCTGAAAGTAGGTGATGTTCACATGCTTGTTCTTGATAAAAGTAATGGAATAACACCGAAGGGCGGAGACAAGACACGTGATAAGTTCTTTGTCGTACTTGGATTTGACAAGGAAGGCAATGTAATTGGCGGATTGGTAATAAACTCAAATATCAATTATAAGCTTCCAAGTACAATTACGGATTATCAACTCCCTGTGACGACTGAACAATGCCCATTCCTGAAACACAACTCTTATGTAAACTGCTCCAGGCTGATAACAGCGGACAGAAGCAAATTCGGTAAATCTACATATAGAGGTGAGATAAAGGATAGCGAATTGTTAGACCAAATTGTTGGAACAGTAAAGGAGAGTCCGACCGCAAACAAGAAGATGCTAAAAGATTTTGGTATTATTTGACGAATGATTAGGGAATGATGCTAAAATGGTGTTTTTATGGCAGTATTCCCATGTATTCTTCTAAAGATTTGTCTGTTGCCACCGCATCGAAAACTTTTCAGATAGCAAGTTATTCCATTTCTCGTGTGATGTGGATATCGTAGCTAAAGTGTCCGCTGAATAGTTCGTTACTAAAAGTAAGTTAAAATGGTTAACGAATATTAAATCGGGGGGGGGTAAAAACGGATGTTGCGTAAATTTCTTACCTTTGCAAAAGAGAGGTTGCACCAGTCTCTGTCAGTCTGCAATCAGAACTGCACCTTGACCGCGCTATGCGATGTCTCTGTGAGTGAACAAAACATACTACCAACCAAAATGCACATAGGAGATAGGATAAAAGAAGTACTCTTTATGAAAGAAAAGACTGCTTGCTGGCTTGCTAACCAGATACCATGCGAACGCTCGAATGTATATCACATTTTTAAACGTTCCGACATAAGTATTGAACTGCTGATGAAGATATCGCTCATACTCGGGCATGATTTTTTTGCCGATTTGTCCCGCAGCTACCGGACAGAGAAGGGCAAATGAACAGACTGTGGACGGCTCTCGTGGCGTGGGACGTGAAACCTTGTGCCGGGAGAGGTGTGGGAGAGACTGCGCACGGAATAGTGCGGACCGCGGGAAGAAAAAACAAACGACTTTGTTTTGTTCTTCCCGCGGTTTGCACTATCTTTCCTCTAAAGAAAAATCAATTTCTTTATTCTGTCGGTATAGAAATCTCATGATTTATATGTAAATTTGCACTTGCTAAGCAATATAATGTAATTAAGGTATACCAAACGATATGAAGATAGAAAGCATGATTTGCAGTGCCGTGATAGAGGGCGTCAAGACTCTCTACGGGGCTGATGTGCCCGAAAAGATGGTGCAGCTGCAGAAGACCAAGCGCGAGTTTGAAGGCAATTTGACACTCGTGGTGTTCCCCTTCCTGAAGATGTCACGGAAGAAGCCGGAGGAAACGGCGCAGGAAATCGGTGAATATCTCGCAGCCCGTTGTGAGGCCGTGGCGGCATTCAACGTGGTGAAAGGATTCCTCAATATAGTTGTCGCACCGTCGGCATGGCTGAGCCTGCTGGGCGACATCGACGCCGATGAGAACTTCGGACACCGTCAGGCAACGGACGCAAGCCCGCTGGTGATGATTGAATATTCGTCGCCCAACACCAACAAGCCGCTCCATCTGGGACACGTCAGAAACAATCTGCTCGGATGGTCGCTGGCCCGGATTATGGAGGCCAACGGCAACCGCGTGGTCAAGACGAACATCGTCAATGACCGCGGAATACATATCTGCAAGTCAATGCTGGCATGGCTGAAATACGGCAACGGCGAGACACCCGAGACAAGCGGCAAGAAGGGCGACCATCTGATAGGCGACTACTATGTGGCTTTCGACAAACACTATCGCGAGGAAGTCAAGGCCCTCATGGCTGAATACGTTGCCGGCGGCATGGACGAAGAGGCGGCGGAGAAGAAGGCCAAGGAAGAGGCACCGCTGATAAAGGAAGCCCACGACATGCTCGTCAAGTGGGAGCAGAACGACCCCGAGGTGCGCGCCCTGTGGAAGCGCATGAACGACTGGGTCTATGCCGGTTTCGACGAGACATACAAGGCTATGGGTGTGGCCTTCGACAAGATATACTATGAGAGCGAGACCTATCTGCGCGGCAAGGCCAAGGTGGAGGAAGGACTGGAGAAAGGCCTCTTCTTCCGCAAGGACGACAACAGCGTGTGGGCCGATCTCACCGACGAAGGACTCGACCAGAAGTTGCTCCTGCGTTCCGACGGCACGTCAGTATATATGACGCAGGACATCGGTACGGCCGAAATGCGCTTCAAGGATTTCCCCATCGACAAGATGATATACGTTGTCGGCAACGAACAGAACTACCACTTCCAGGTTCTTTCCATACTGCTTGACCGTCTGGGCTTCAAGTGGGGACGCGAGCTTGTCCACTTCTCCTATGGTATGGTAGAGCTGCCCAACGGCAAGATGAAGAGCCGTGAGGGTGCGGTTGTCGATGCCGACGACCTGATGGCGCTCATGGTGGCCGACGCCCGCCGTACGAGTGAGGAGGCCGGAAAGTTTGACGACATGACCGAAGAGGAGCGCTCGGAAATAGCCCGCATTGTGGGAATGGGCGCGCTGAAATACTTCATCCTCAAGGTTGACGCACGGAAGAACATGCTCTTCAATCCCGAAGAGTCCATCGACTTCAACGGAAACACCGGTCCGTTCATCCAATATACCCATGCGCGCATCCGCAGCATCCTGCGCAAGGCGGAGAACAGCGGCGCTATCACTGCCGGAACGCAGCTCAACGACAAGGAGATTGCGCTGATTCAGAAGATGAACGACTATGGCGCTGCCGTGGAGCAGGCCGGCAAGGACTACAGCCCGAGCGGCATAGCAAACTACTGCTACGAGCTGACCAAGGAGTTCAATCAGTTCTACCACGACTACAGCATACTGCGTGAGGAGGACGAACAGAAGAAACAGATGCGTCTCGTGCTGGCCCGCAACGTGGCCAAGATTATCCGCAACGGAATGTCGCTGCTCGGTATAGAAGTGCCGGAGCGCATGTAAAGGACGGAAACCGACTTATGTTAGCAAATCCACCGGATTACCGTAACGACACTGTTCTGCCGCTTCCGCCCGACGTGAGAGCCGACGCATGGGCCGTGGATGCCGCCTGTTCGGGCAATCCCGGACCGATGGAATATCGCGGAATAGACCTTGCCACAGGCCAGCAGGTGTTTCATTATGGCCCCGTGCACGGCACAAACAACATCGGCGAGTTTCTCGCCATCGTCCATGCATTGGCCCTTATGGAACAGCGCGGCATCAGAAAGGCCATCTATTCCGACAGCTACAATGCCATATTGTGGGTGAACAAGCGGAAATGCAAGACCAAGCTGGAGCTGACTCCGAAGACAGCAGAACTCTATAACGTCATCGCCAGAGCCGAACATTGGCTCGCCACGCACCGTTATACTACTCCCATCATAAAATGGGAGACACAGAAGTGGGGCGAAGTGCCGGCCGATTTCGGACGCAAATAGCCCCCGGAAGCCGGCCGACGGCGGCATAATAAGACAGCGGCACCACCAGCATGAGCCTTCTCACAGGCCGTGCTGGTGGTGCCGCTGTCTTATTGTCGCTTATAGCTTATTGCTTGTGTCTCACTCGTAGGGCACTATAGCCAGTGCGTCGGCAATCTTCTCGACGCCGTCCTGAAGCGGTCCGGAGACCATTCCGCGGATGAACATGTTCAACTCAGCCTCGACCGTGACCTTCATCTTGCATGTCGTTTCTGTGACGGGCAGAACCTGTATCCACAGGTTGAAGGGAATCGGCGAGTGTTCGGTCTCGAACTTCACGCACTTCGGTTCCTCGCGGTTGATGATGCGCAGGCGCAGTTCGCCGACGGGCGGGACGTTCACGCTGACCGAGTCGTGGTCGAAACGGAAATCCTTCACCTTGTCTTCGGGCACGCGGTCACGCACCCGTTCCAGATTCTCCAGATTACTGATGCTGTTGTAGACGGCTTTCTGGGAATAGGGAATCTGCTTTATGCTGCTTTCAAACTTACTCATATCTTAATTCTGAATTGCGAGTTAGGAATTCAAAAACTCTTGATTTCAGATGTTCCACTCTGCCGGATTGGCCCGCCATTCGTTGAGCACAGCCACGTCGTTCTCGCTTATGTATCCGGTTTCAACGGCCTGTTCCACAACGCTCTCGTAGTCGGTCAGTGTGACAAGCTTCACTCCGGCCTCGTCGAATGCCTTTGCGGCCACGGGGAAGCCGTAAGTGTAGGATGCTACCATGCCTACAACCTCACAACCATAGTTTCTCAGTGCTTCCACAGCCTTGAGGCTGCTTCCGCCTGTTGAGATAAGATCCTCCACTACGACAACCTTGGCACCCGTGCGGAGGTCTCCCTCGATGAGATTCTCCAGTCCGTGGTCCTTCGGTTTGCTTCTTACGTAAACGAACGGGAGTGCCAGTTCGTCGGCCACGAGGGCGCCCTGAGCTATTGCTCCAGTAGCCACACCGGCCACGGCGTCAGCTTCCGGGAAGTTCTCCAGAATGGCGTGGCAAAGCGAGAGCTTCACGAAATCGCGCAAATTGGGGTAGGAGAGTGTCTTGCGGTTGTCGCAATAGAAAGGCGATTTCCAGCCTGAAGCCCATGTGAATGGGTTGCTCGGCTGCAACTTTATTGCCTTGACGTCGAGCAGTTTCGACGCGAATGTTTTGCTGATTGGTTTCATTGTTACCTTAATCTTTGATGTTTATAATTGATTTTTTATATGCCTGTAACCGGTTTCCATATATCAATAACAGTTTTTGGGGTGTTTGCAGAAGAGCCTTCAATGTCCTGTTACTGACCGCAAAGTTAGGAATACTTTGTCAAATGCCTGTTGACGGGATGGTTAAAAGAATTTAACTGCTGCTCATACCTATTGCAATAAAGCTGACGCGGGCGGCTCCCGCTTCCATGACAGTCTTTCCGCAGGCTGCCATGGTGGCTCCGGTTGTGACAACGTCATCTACAATCAGGACGTGGCGGTCTCTTATGGCGGCGGCGTCTGCCAGCCGGAAGACACCCTCCACGTTGTCATGGCGTTTCTGGCGGTAGAGTTCTGTCTGAGCCTGAACAAACGCCGTGCGTTCCATGACGTTGCCGCCGACGGCTATCCCCGACGAGCAGGCTATGCCTTGGGCGATAAGCAGACTTTGGTTGTAGCCGCGTTTGCGTTCGCGGTCTCGTGACAGCGGTACGGGAACAATGACGTCAATGCCGCTGAAAAAGCCGTTGCGCCCGCATTCGTCGGCCATCATCCGGCCGAGGGCCGTTGCCGTGGTTTTGGCACCGCCGTATTTGATGGCGTAGATGAGTGTGCCGCTCTCGGAATGTGGATAGTGGTGGAGATAGGCGATGGCCCGTTCCGGCGTTATCTGTCCCCAGAACATGCGGGCCATTTCGTTGTTGTCGGGCGTCAGAGTGTGGCCGGTGCGTGGCAGATGGGTGTTGCAGACAGCACAGACAACGGTCTCGCACGGTTGGATCCGCGCTCCGCAGATGAGACATCGGTTTGGAAGCAACGTGTCGTGAAAGTGTGGGGATGGTGGGATTTTCATTATCTGGCTGTTGGGAATAAAGGTTCCTGGGGCTTGTTTGTTGGCGTCGGCGGCACGTGGCTTATATGGTATCGTCGTTGTCAATGCCGCAGGCGCAGTCCGGAAGTTCGTCTTCGCAGTCGAGACAGGCCCTTATCTCATCCATGCCAAATCCGCGTCCCATGGCAAACCTCATCAGTTTCATGTTCATTTCCCGGTTGCTGGCGGCGCGGATGCCGCGTCGTTTGCTTTTCAGCAGAGGACGCAGGACGGCCAGATATTCTTCCTCGTCGATGTTGTCGAGGACTGTCCGTCGGATATTGGCGTCGATACGTTTGAGCCACAGAGCCTGTTCTACTTTCCGTCGTCCCCATTTGTTATATCTGATTTTGTCCAGAGCGAAGACTCGCGCGAAGCGTTCGTCGTCAACAAACTTGTCTTTCGTCAGGCGTTCCATCACTCTTGCCTGCTCTTCTTCGCTCAGTTCCCAGCGCTGCATTTTCTCCGTCATCTCGTAGGCGCAGTGTTCCGCCTGCGAGCAGAGTGCGGACAGCCGCAGCAGTGCTTCCCGTTCGGTAATTTTTTTGGTTGCCATGGTTGGTCTGTGTGATATGTCAGAAAGTTGGAAGTTGATGTCAAAGTCATGTTGCCGGCTGTCATTCTCTCCTTGCCATCATCATTCGTTCCTTTCCGAAAGAGTCTTTTCTTGTCTCAATCCGGCTGAATCCGTTGTCGCGCAGCATTGTGAGCATGTCGGTGGCATAAATCGGGTTTATTTCGAAAAACAGTCCGCCGCCGGGTCGCAGTGCCTTGCGGGCATAGCCGGCTATGGCGCGATAGAACATCAGAGGATTGTCGTCGGGCACGAACAGAGCCGTGTGGGGTTCGTGTTCAAGTACGTTTCGTTCCATTGTGTCACTTTCCCGACGGCATATATAAGGCGGGTTGCTCACGATGACATCCCATTTTTCCGTGTCGTCAGGCGGTTGTAGCGCGTCCTGCCGTTCCGTTTTTACGCCGGCCCCGAGTCCGATGGCGTTGCGTCGGGCGGTTTCCAGGGCCGTTTCGGACACGTCCCATGCCGTCACGTCGGCACCGGCGATGTCCAGCGAGAGTGTTACGGCGATGCAACCGCTGCCTGTTCCGATGTCGAGAATGGTGGTTGGGGCGTCTGTGCAATCCTTTTCATGCGGTTTCTTCTCCGTCCGGTCTTCCGTTATCCATGCGCACAACTCTTCCGTTTCGGGACGCGGAATGAGCACACCGGAAGCCACGCGGAACGTCCGGCCGCAGAAGTCGGCCTGTCCGAGAACATACTGTACAGGTTCGGCGCAGGCCAGACGTCGCATAATTTCCTCCAGCCGGTTGCACTCGTCTGCCGTTAATTGTGTAACTTTGCCGCAGTAAACGTCCGTTGCCGACATGCCGAAACCGACATCGAGCACATAGCGGACGATGGCTTTGGCTTCGCCGGCGTCATAGACAGAAGTGAGCCGGCGCCATAAATCCTCGTAAGTCATAACCTTGCAAAGGTACGAAATAAATCGTAATGCGGGGAAAGGATTGAACGATAAAAGGAGATAAAAGCGGATTGATGGAGATAAAGAACTATGTCTAGGCGGTTTGGCTATCGTCCTGCATCCTCCTGGCGACCGCAGGGAGCGGCATTTTTCCATAGCTGCTTTGGACTCCAAGTGTATAACCGCCCGCCTTCCTTCCTACGGGGAGTTAGGGCAGGGCCTATAATGAAAATAGATGGAACATCTTTCAGAAGACGAAAAATACATGCGGCGGTGTCTGCAGCTGGCCGAAAACGGACGTCAGAACGCCCGTCCCAACCCCATGGTCGGGGCAGTGATTGTCTGTGACGGCCGTATCATAGGCGAAGGCTATCACGTGCGTTGCGGCGAAGGACATGCCGAGGTCAACGCTTTTGCTTCAGTAAGACCGGAAGACGAGCGTCTTCTCGGCCGTTCGACAATCTACGTGAGCCTCGAACCGTGCGCTCATTACGGCAAGACTCCGCCCTGCGCCGAACTGATTGTCAGGAAGGGGGTGGCTCGTGTGGTGGTTGGATGCGTCGACCCGTTTGCGCGTGTTCAGGGACGCGGAATCGCCATGATACGCGAGGCGGGAATTGACGTCACCGTCGGCGTCCTTGAGCGGGAGTGCATGGAGCTGAACAGCCGCTTCATGACGTTCCACAGCTGCCGTAGGCCGTACATCATACTGAAATGGGCGCAAAGTTCCGACGGCTTTATCGACGACCATTTCCGCCCGGCCGCGATTTCGAACGCGGCGACCCGCATGCTCAGCCACAAGTTGAGAGCGGAGAACGATGCCATCCTCGTGGGACGTGTGACCGGCGAGCGTGACCGTCCTAAGCTCAATGTCCGTCACTGGAGCGGGCCGGACCCCATGCGCATTGTTCTCGGCCATCACACAGATCTCAACCGGCTGATGGCCGACCTCCACTCCAAGACCGTTCAGTCGCTCATCGTCGAAGGCGGCGCCATGACCCACCGGTCGTTCATCGACGCCGGATTGTGGGACGAAATCCGTGTGGAAACGTCGCCGGTGGTGTTTGGGGATGGCACACGCGCCCCGCGGCTTCCGGAAGGTGTGGCCGTCAGAGAAAGCAAGGTGTATGGAGAGAATAGGGTGGTGGTGTATGTAAAGCCCATCCGGAACTGACAGTCCCTTCGTCCTTCCCGTCTTCTTCTCCACCTCTTTGTTGAGAAGACGGGGAAGGGACTTCTCTTTTTAATTTGTGTTAAATACCTCTTTTGCGTATTAAACCTCCTGTGGCGATGGCCGTCACAGCTACTGTTATGAATCGATTTATACTGACATGTTTGATTTTCTTCACCGCCCTTGCCGCCTTTGCGCAGGGAACGGTGAAAGGACGAGTTATCGACCGGCAGAGCAATGAGGCTCTGCCCTATGTTAATGTCCGAGTGACTCAGGCCGGGGCGGACAAGACCGTCAAGGCCGCAATAACCGACGTCAAGGGCCAGTTCTCCATCAGCGGATTGTCCGACGGCAGCTATGTGCTGACGGTTTCAATGATGGGATACAAGAGTCTGACCCGCTCATTCTCCGTCTCGTCGCGCAACCGTAACGTTTCCTACGGCGCCCTCTACATCGGCGAAGACCACAAGGCCCTTAAGGAAGTGACCGTCACGGGGCAGCGCTCGCAGATGAAGCTGGAGGTGGACCGCAAGACGTTCACCGTCGATCAGGTGCTTGCCGCCGCGGGAGGCTCTGCCAGCGACCTGCTGGAGAACATCCCGTCCGTTGAAGTGACCACCGACGGTGAGATCTCGCTGCGTGGCAATACCAGTGTCGAGGTCTGGATCAACGGCAAGGCCAGCGGACTGACCACTGACAACCGTGCCGAAATCCTCCAGCAGATACCCGCCGAGAGCATAGAACGGGTGGAGGTGATTGACAATCCGAGTGCGAAATACAGCCCCGAAGGCTCCGCCGGTATCATCAACATCATATTGAAGCGTGACCGCAAGGCCGGTTACTACGGCTCCGTTCGCGCCGGCGTGAATACCGCCGGAGGCTGGAACACGAGCGGAAATATCAACTATTCGAGCGGACTGCTCGATGCTTTTGCCAACGTGGGCTACCGCCGGCGCAAGAGCACGGGCGGCGCACTGAGCGAACAGACATACCTCGGCTCCGACACCTATCAAAACTATGAGAGCGACAATGAGAACAAGGGTGGCAATTTATTCGCCCGTGCCGGTCTGACATGGCACATGACAACCAAGGACGAGCTGTCCTTCTCAGGAATGACCATGATGGGCGAGCGCGACAACCAGAGCACGACTCCCTACCGCTACGGCACCGTTGGTGACCCGGCGGACAGCCGCGTCATGTTCCGTCGCAACACCGGCGAGGGCGACATGCGTATGTATCACGCCGAACTCGGCTACGTTCATAGCTTTGCCGACAATCATAAGCTGGACCTCAACGTCTCCTTTGATCGTTGGAAGAATGACGACGACAACTACTATCAGGACAGCACGACCTACTATGACCAGTCTCTGCCTGTGGAATACAGCTGGCAGTATCGCCCGATGTTCATCAACAGCCGTTCGTGGGAGGTCAAGGCCGACTATGAGAACCAGCTGACGGAGCGACTGAAGCTGGAAGCCGGCTACAACGGACGCTTCTCCCACGAGAACACGCCGCAGGAGGCATGGGCCGACCCGACGTCGTGGAACGGTGCGGCGATGACCGAAGACCGCGATTTCTTCAACCGCTTCATCTACGACATGGACGTCCATGCCGTCTACGCCACGCTCAACGCCAAGCTGGGACGCTTCGGCATTATGGCCGGACTGCGCGGAGAATACTGGAAGGTGAAGACTGACAGCTATACATGGGAACAGGAACACGATGCCTCGCTACGCGACCCGTCGTTCTCGAAAGACTATTTCCAGCTCTTTCCGAGCCTCTTCCTGAACTATTCGCTGACGGAGACGTCGCAGCTGCAGCTCAACTACACCCGCCGTCTGCGCCGTCCGTGGGGTGGTCAGCTAAACAGTTTCAAGAACACGCGCGACGCCTCTATGGTCTCGTTCGGTAATCCTGAGCTGACGCCGGAATACACCAACTCTTTCTCGCTCAACTATCTCAAGACCTGGACCGACCACACGCTCTCCTTCGGAACCTACTACCGGCCGACGACCGATGTCATACAGCAGGTGCGCTACATGGAAGACGGCGTCGTCTATTCGACGAGCGAGAACGTGGCCAAGAGCCAGAGTGCCGGTGTGGAGGTCATACTGAAAGACAAACTGTGGCGCATGCTTGATCTGACAACGACCGTCAACGCCTACTACTACAAGCTGGACGGCTTCAGCTATGTCATCAACGACCAGGTGGTCACGGGACTTTCTAACGAGAATTTCTCATGGGACGCACGTATCCTGGCCAGCGTCATTCTTCCCTATGACATTTCTTTCCAGGCTACGGGAAACTACCGCTCCCGCAGCGTCATCTCCCAAGGCTACCGCAAGCCCAACGCCAGTCTCGACCTCGGACTGCGGAAGACGTTCTTCAACAAGCTCTTCTCGCTCTCGGTCAACTGGCGCGACGTTCTCGGAACACGCAAGTGGGAGAACTATACGTCAACGGAGAGCTTCACCCGCCATCAGAAGAACTGGCGTGACCCGCGTGTCAACTTCACGCTCACGTGGAACTTCGGAAACATGAACTCGAAGAAGAAGCGTCAGGACGATATGAACGGCGGATCCGACGACGACTCGCAGAGCTACGGCGGCTACGAATAATAATATGACTTGCAGCACTGCCGGTCAAAATGGGATAAAAATACACCAATCGTGGATGTGGCCTGAAAGAGCAACAGGCGCATCCACGATTGGTGTATTTTTATCCCATTTTGAATTCCATATCCTTCGGGGCATACCCGTAAGTGGGTATGAATTTTTGCAGTTTTGAATATCCTGCCTGCAAGAGGAGGCTTTTTCGTCTGCTGGATTTTCGGTGTTGAGACTTCCGTTACACTTCTGCTTAAATCCGTCTGTATGACTTCCGGATTGTAACTGCACAAATCCAAAATGCTTTCAGATTGTTATTTTAACACCGAAAGTAGCTAAAAATGTCACCCGCGGTGCTCCTGTTTGTTTCGAAACGTTGTATCTTTGCATCGAGATTATTACAAAAAGAAAACAAAAACAGGTAAAAGATTGGCAATATGACACAGACCATCCGTTTCACCAAGATGCACGGGGCAGGCAATGACTACATTTACGTAGACACCTCTTTATATACAGTCCCCGACCCGTCGGCCGCTGCCATGGCGTGGAGCGACCGCCACACGGGCATAGGAAGTGACGGATTGGTGCTTATCGGACGGGCTTCGATTCCTGAGGCCGACTATTCCATGCGCATCTTCAACGCCGACGGTTCGGAGGCCATGATGTGCGGAAACGCCTCCCGCTGTATAGGTAAGTATCTCCACGACCGCGGTCTGACCGACCGGACGGAGATACGCCTGCTGACGCTTTCGGGCGTGAAGACGCTGCGTCTCCATCTCGATGAGGCCGGCATGACGGAGCGCGTAACCGTCGACATGGGAACTCCCGTCCTGGCGTGTCCGGCCCAGATTGCTACGGCCGACGGCACGATGACCGACGGCAGCGTTGAGGTTTGCGGCCGGACGGTGAGCGGGACGTTTGTTTCGATGGGCAATCCGCATTTTGTCATATTCACGGATGACATCGGTGCCGTGGACATTGAACGTCTCGGTGCCGCCTTGGAGACACATCCGCTGTTCCCCGAACGCTGTAACATCGAGTTTGCGGAGATGCTTGACAACGGCCGCATCCGCACCCGGGTGTGGGAACGGGGCAGCGGCGTCACCATGGCCTGCGGCACGGGAGCCTGTGCAACGGCTGTAGCCGCAGCGCTGACGCACCGCGCCGGACGCCGGACAGCGGTCGTGATGGACGGCGGAGAGCTGGAAATTGAGTGGAACGAGGCCGACGGGCATGTCTATAAGACTGGACCGGCGGCTTTTGTGTTTGACGGAGAAATATCCCTGCCATAAAGAAACAAGAGGTAAGAGTGATGAGGTGTGATTACTTTGATAAGCGTTTTCCCCGTTTGTTCTCATCCATCCCTTCTCTTCCATGGCTTCCCCGGCTGCTTCCCGTTTCTCCAATAGCACTCACATTGCCTCCTAATCCCTCCATAAAGAAAAAGAAACTTCAAACAACAACATAGAAAAGAAATTCAAAAAGCATTATGGCATTAATAAACGACCATTTCCTTAAGCTGCCTGACAACTATCTGTTCGCAGACATAGCCAAGAGAGTGAACGCCTTCAAGGTTTCCCACCCGCAGGCCAAAGTGATAAGCCTCGGCATCGGTGACGTAACGCGGCCGCTCTGTCCGGCCGTGACGGAGGCCATGCACAAGGCTGTCGACGAGATGGCGGTCAAGTCTACGTTCCGCGGCTACGGTCCGGAACAGGGCTACCAGTTCCTGCGCGAGGCCATCGTCAAGAACGACTTCCTGCCCCGCGGAATCCATCTCGACCCCAACGAAATATTCATCAATGACGGAGCGAAGAGCGACACGGGCAATATTCAGGAACTCGTGCGCTGGGACAACAGCATCGGCGTGACCGACCCCATCTATCCCGTCTATATCGACTCGAACGTGATGATTGGCCGCGCAGGAGTGGTGGAGAACGGACGGTGGAGCAACGTGGTATATATGCCGTGCAAGGAGGAGAACAATTTCGTTCCGCAGATACCCGACCGCCGTGTTGACATCATTTATCTCTGCTATCCCAACAACCCCACGGGAACGGTGATAACGAAGGACGAGCTCCGCAAGTGGGTCAACTACGCCATCCACAACGATGCCATCATCTTCTATGATGCCGCCTACGAGGCTTACATACAGAACCCCGACATTCCCCATTCAATCTACGAGATACGCGGGGCACGCAAGGTGGCGGTGGAATTCCACAGCTATTCCAAGACGGCCGGTTTCACCGGAGTGCGCTGCGGATATACCGTCGTGCCAAAGGAACTCACCGCCGGAACGCTTGACGGCCAGAGCCGCATACCGCTCAATCCGCTTTGGAACCGCCGTCAGTGCACGAAGTTCAACGGAACGAGCTATATCAGCCAGCGCGCGGCCGAGGCAACATACAGTCCCGAGGGCAAGGAACAGGTTCACGAGACCATCAACTACTATATGACCAATGCCGCCATCATGCGCGAAACGCTCACGAAACTCGGTCTCAGAGTCTATGGAGGCCAGGACGCTCCGTATCTCTGGATAAAGACACCGGACGGAACGGACAGCTGGCAATTCTTCGACAGACTTCTGCGCGGGGCGAACGTCGTCTGTACGCCGGGCGTGGGCTTCGGCCCGAGCGGCGAGGGATATGTCCGGCTGACGGCCTTCGGAGAGCGCGAGGACTGTGAGGAGGCTATGGACCGGCTCGCCCGATGGCTCTGAAAAACGGCCGTATAACGTGCAAAGAACGGCACATCACAAACACAAGATAGAACCCGGGGAGGCGCGGCGGGGACGGAATGAGGAACCGTCGCGCCCCCATTAAATGACAGGAATAACCCCAAAATAGGAACTGCAATGACAAACTTAAGATTTCAGGTAGTAGAGGAGGCATTCAGAAAGAAACCTCTTGAAGTGAAAGTACCGGCCGAGCGCCCCTACGAGTTCTTCGGAAAGAATGTCTTCAACCGCGAGAAGATGTACAAGTATCTGCCCAAGGATGTCTATGAAAAGCTCGTCGACGTCATCGACAACGGAACGCGTCTTGACCGTTCCATCGCCGACGCCGTGGCAGCAGGCATCAAGCAGTGGGCTGTGGAGAATGGCGTGACACACTACACCCACTGGTTTCAGCCCCTCACCGAGGGTACGGCCGAAAAGCACGACTCCTTCATCGAACACGACTACAAGGGCGGCATGGTCGAGGAATTCAGCGGAAAGCTCCTCGTACAGCAGGAACCTGACGCTTCGTCGTTTCCCAACGGCGGTATCCGCAACACTTTCGAGGCCCGCGGATATTCAGCCTGGGACCCCACGTCGCCGGTCTTCATCATTGACGACACTCTCTGCATACCGACAATCTTCATCTCCTATACAGGCGAGGCTCTTGACTATAAGGCCCCGCTGCTGCGAACGCTCCACGCCGTCAACGTGGCCGCGACCGATGTCTGCCGCTATTTCTATCCCGACGTGAAAAAGGTTCAGAGCAATCTCGGATGGGAACAGGAGTATTTCCTCGTTGACGAGGGACTCTATTCGGCCCGTCCCGACCTCATGCTCACCGGCCGCACGCTCATGGGACACGACTCGGCCAAGAACCAGCAGATGGACGACCACTACTTCGGAATCATACCCGATCGCGTCCAGGCTTTCATGAAGGACCTTGAGATAAAGGCTCTGGAGCTGGCCATCCCCTGCAAGACACGTCACAACGAGGTAGCGCCCAACCAGTTTGAGCTGGCCCCGATATACGAGGAGACCAACCTCGCCGTCGACCACAACATGCTCCTGATGTCGCTCATGAAGCGCGTGGCCCGGAAGCACGGTTTCCGCGTGCTGCTCCACGAGAAGCCTTTCGCCGGCATCAACGGCTCGGGCAAGCACAACAACTGGAGTCTTTCGACCGACACTGGCGTGCTGCTCCACGGTCCGGGCAAGACGCCGGTGGACAATCTGCGCTTCGTTGTCTTCATCGTAGAGACGCTGATGGGTGTCTACCGTCATAACGGACTCCTGAAGGCGAGCATCATGAGCGCTACCAACGCCCACCGTCTTGGCGCCAACGAGGCACCGCCCGCAATCATATCGTCGTTCCTCGGCAAGCAGCTCAGTGAACTTCTCGACCATATAGAGATGTCCGACAAGGACGAACTGTTCAACATCGTGGGCAAGCAGAGCATGAAGCTCGAGATCCCGGAAATTCCCGAGCTGCTCATTGACAATACCGACCGCAACCGCACCAGCCCCTTCGCCTTCACCGGCAACCGTTTTGAATTCCGTGCCGTAGGCTCTGAGGCCAACTGTGCGTCAGCCATGATAGCTCTCAACTCGGCCGTAGCCGAAGCCCTTGTCAGCTTCAAGGAGCGCGTAGACGCCCTTATCGAGAAGGGCGAGGACAAGACGAGCGCCATCATCGACGTCATTCGCGAGGACATCAAGACCTGCCGTCCCGTCCGCTTCGACGGCAACGGCTATAGCGACGAGTGGGTTGAGGAAGCCAGGAAGCGCGGGCTCGACTGTGAGACGAGCTGTCCGGTTATCTTCGAGCGCTATCTCGACGAGGATAGTGTCAGCATGTTCGAGAGCCTGAACGTCATGTCGCGCAAGGAACTGGAGGCACGCAACGAGGTGAAATGGGAGACATATACGAAGAAAATACAGATTGAGGCACGCGTAATGGGCGACCTCTCCATGAACCATATCATCCCCGTGGCCACGCACTATCAGAGCAAACTGCTCAAGAACGTGGAGAATATGCGCAATATCTTTCCCACGGAAAAGGCTGACAGGCTGTCGGCACGCAACATCAAGCTCATTGAGGAAATCGCCGAGCGCACTGCCGCCATCGAGCGCGGCGTCGAGGAGCTTGTCGCCGCACGCAAGGTGGCAAACAAGATTGAGAGCGAGCATGAGAAGGCCATCGCCTACCACGACAACGTGGCACCGAAGATGGAGACCATCCGCTACCAGATTGACAAGCTGGAGCTCATCGTCGAAGATCAACTCTGGACGCTGCCGAAGTATCGTGAACTGCTGTTCATTAGATAGGCGGAAGGAGACCGTCGGATATAAGGCGTTCGCTTGGAATAAGGAGGCCTTCGGTCCGATATACGAACCCTGTCTCAACAGGGATGAAACAGACAATCTATTTCTTTTTTTGGTTGTTTGAAGTTTGCAGCGGGGTGACACTGGGAAGTGTCGCCCCGTTTTTGGTAGAGCCCGTATCAATGGCCCTGCCGTTGGGCTGCATCTGCCGCCACACGGTCATTCACGGCTCTTTCATTCAACCTGAATGGCGAGCGTCTTATGCTATTTCTGTTACATGGCTCATGTAACAGTGTTACACGGGCCATGTAACACTGTTACGTGAGCCGTGTAACACTGTTACGTGAGCCGTGTAACACTGTTATGTGAGCCGTGTAACAGAATCAGCCGGCAGGATTCGGATTGCAGGTTGATGGTTATTCGGAAGATAACCGGACGTTCTGAATTGCAAGTTAAATGAAAGAGCCGTGGCGGTAATTCAAAATTCGCAATTCAAAATTTTGTTTTTCCCATGGTTTGACGTATCTTTGCATCTGATAAAACATCAATCGCAATGGCTCAAAGTCAGGTTCAGGTCAACAAGCAGGAACAGGCGCTCAGGCAGACGCAGAACTTCTCGCAGCAACAGTTGCTGCAAGCGCAACTCGTGGAACTTCCGCTCAATCAGCTTTTGGAACGCATCAATGCCGAGATGGACGATAATCCGGCACTCGAGACGGCGTCTTCCGAGGATATCATCGATACTGAACACGACGTCTATGATGACGGCGGGGGAAGTTCTGACGATACAGGCGGAGACGACGATTTTGCCGCTCAGTCGGAACGCGAGGAGCGGATGTCGGCTTTGGATGAGGCCCTCAGCAACATCGGACGAGACGACGAAGACCTCCCGGTTTACAGCGGCGGACGGAACCAGACGGAAGAGCGCGAAGAGATTGTCTATGGTGAGAGTGTCTCTTTCTATGATCTGCTGAAGGAACAGGTGGCCGAGATTGACATTGACGACCGGCGCAGGGAAATCATGGAATATCTGATAGGTTCGCTCGACGACGACGGACTGTTGCGCAAGACGGCCGACAGCATAGCCGACGAACTGACGATATATCGTGGAATGGACGTCACGGAAGCTGAGGTCGAGGAGGTGGTTGGAATGCTTCAGGACTTCGATCCGCCTGGAATCGGTGCGCGAACGCTTCAGGAATGTCTTCTGTTGCAGATTGCCCGTCGCCCGCCGTCGCGTCTGAAAGATCTGATGGGAGAGGTCGTGAGCCGTCATTTTGATGATTTCACGAAAAAACACTGGAACCGTTTGCAGACAGCTCTCTCGCTGACGGAAATTCAGACGGAGACGCTGATTGCAGAACTGAGAAGGCTCAATCCCAAACCCGGTGCGGCAATGGGCGAAACGGTAGGGCAGGGGATGCACCAGATTACGCCTGATTTCATTGTCGACACGAATGATGACGGCTCGGTTACGTTTGCGCTCAACACCGGTGAAATACCGGAACTGCACGTGTCGCAGTCGTTTGCCGACACGCTGAAGGAATATCAGGACAACAAGGCCGGCATGAGCCGTCAGATGAAGGAAGCCCTGCTGTACACGAAAAAGAAAGTGGAGGCCGCACAGGGATTCATCGAGGCCGTAAAGGTACGGAGACGGACGCTCACCGTGACCATGCAGGCCATCATCCACTGGCAGCACCGTTTCTTCGAAGATGGCGACGAAGCGTCGCTCCGTCCGATGATTCTCAAGGATATTGCCGAACGGACAGGGCTTGACATATCGACAATATCGCGTGTGAGCAACAGCAAGTATGCCCAGACGCGGTGGGGCACGTTCCCGCTTCGCCACTTCTTCAGTGACAGCTATGTCACGGAGAGCGGGGAAGAACTGTCAACGCGCAGCATAAAGGCGGCACTGAAAGACATCGTGGACGCCGAAGACAAGCGTCGGCCGCTCAACGATGATTCAATCAGGGAACTTCTGGCGGCAAAGGGCTATCCGATAGCACGGCGTACGGTGGCCAAATATCGTGAGCAGCTGGGCATTCCCATAGCGCGGCTCAGAAGATAGCAATGACAGACCGTAAATGTCCGGAAGGGAATGTGATGAGGGGTGATACCCAGTTAAAAAACCTTGATGACTCAAATGCAGAACAACAACAATGACCGGCAGTTTCGGAATCTGAGAGTACCGGGAAGTTCACGGACCAAGAAGATGATTATGGCGGCAAGGATGCTCAGCCTTCTCTTCATTCCGTTCTACCTGCCGCTGGTGGGGCTGATCGCACTCTTTGTTTTCAGCTATCTGAGCCTGCTGCCGCTGGCCTACAAGGCGGTGGTGCTGGCAATAGTCGGCTTCTTCACGGTGGTGATGCCCACGGCGCTCATTCGCCTTTACCGCCGCTGTCAGGGATGGCGGCTTGCGGAACTTGAACATAAGGAGCGGCGTATGGTGCCATACGTTATCTCCATCATGTGTTATTTCCTGTGTGTCTATTTCATGGAGCGAATGCACATTCCCCATTTCATGGGCAGCATAGTCATCGCGGCACTGGTCATACAGATTGTTTGTGCGCTGGTCAATGCGTGGTGGAAGATAAGTATCCATACGGCGGCAATCGGCGGTGTGGCGGGAGCGTTATTCTCGTTTGCCGAGATATTCGGGTTCAATCCGGTCTGGTGGCTCTGTGTGGTTTTCCTTTTGGCCGGTGTGTTAGGCTCCAGCCGCATGATGCTGCGGCAGAATTCACTGTCACAGGTGGTCGGCGGCTTCTGCATCGGAACCGTATGTTCGGCCGTGACGGTATTGGTGAATTAGAATATATAAGGTTGTTAATGTCTTTAAGGTCTTTAACGGCATTAAAGTATTTAGAGACTAAAAGCAAAAAAAAGAATATGAATCCAACAGTAAGTATAATCATGGGCAGCACAAGTGATCTGCCCGTAATGGAAAAAGCCTGCAAGTTTCTTAACGATATGCAGGTGCCGTTTGAAGTTAATGCTCTTTCCGCCCACCGCACCCCCGACGCCGTTGAGGAGTTTGCCCGTGGCGCAAAGGAGCGTGGTGTGAAAGTAATTATTGCCGGAGCCGGTATGGCAGCGGCATTGCCCGGTGTCATTGCTGCCTCGACAACGCTTCCGGTCATCGGTGTGCCCATCAAGGGAATGCTCGACGGACTGGACGCCATGCTCAGCATCATTCAGATGCCTCCCGGAATCCCCGTTGCTACCGTCGGTGTGAACGGTGCGCAGAACGCAGCCATACTGGCCGTGGAGATGATGGCGCTGGCCGACGAAGCACTGGCCGCCCGCCTCAAAGAGTTCAAGGACGGGCTGAAAGAGAAGATAGAGAAGGCCAACAGGGATTTGGCCGAAGTGAAATATGAGTTTAAAACCAATTAAGAAGTGGTTAGGTAAGAGTTTTGAGTGAAGAAGTAAGAGTTTTGAGTGAAGAAGTAAGAGTTATGATTTTAAGTAAGAGTTAAGAGTGTAGAGTGAAGAGGTATGATTAGCTTTAAGTAAGAAGTAAGAGTGCAGAGTGAAGAGGTAAGAGTGGTGAGTGAAGAAGTAAGAGTTTTGAGTGAAGAGGTATGATTACCTTTAGAGTATGGCTTGGAGTGAAAAGAAAGAATATAGGGCCAAGAGGCGGTCTGCCCTTAATGGTAATCACACCTCTTCACTCAAAACTCTTACTTCTTCACTCACTACTCTTACCTCTTCACTCATCGCTCTTACCTCTTACTTAATGGTAATCACACCTCCTCACTCACCACTCTTACCTCTTACTTAATGGTAATCACACCTCTTCACTCACGACTCTTACTTCTTACTTAAAGCTAATCACACCTCCTCATTTATAACTAAGAATTATGACAGACCTGTTCAACTATACCCGCCGCCAGTCTTCCGTTGTCCGGATAGGCAATACGCCACTTGGCGGCGACAATCCGATACGCATACAGTCCATGACCACCACGCCGACGACCGACACAGACGGCTCTGTGGCACAGGCGGAACGCATCATCGACGCCGGTGGAGAATACGTACGGCTCACCACGCAGGGTGTCCGTGAGGCCGAAAACCTGAGAAATATCGGCGACCGGTTGCGTGCCGAGGGCTATGACGCACCCATTGTGGCCGATGTCCACTTCAATCCCAACGTGGCCGATGTGGCTGCGCTGTATGCCGGAAAGGTGCGCATAAACCCCGGCAACTACGTTGACCCGGCCCGGACATTCCGTCAGCTGGAATATACTGACGAGGAATATGCCGCCGAGCTGGAGAAGATAGAGAAGCGCTTCGTTCCGTTCCTGCAGATATGCCGCAGTCATGGCACGGCCATACGCATCGGAGTGAACCACGGTTCGCTTTCCGACCGCATCATGTCGCGTTATGGCGACACGCCGGAGGGCATCGTGGAGAGCTGCATGGAATTCCTGCGCATCTGCCATCGCGAGCGGTTTGACGACGTCGTCATATCCATCAAGGCCAGCAACACCGTCGTCATGGTGCGCTCGGTGCGCCTGCTTGTCGACGCAATGGAGCGCGAGGGCATGAGCTATCCGCTCCACCTGGGTGTCACGGAGGCTGGTGAGGGCGAAGACGGGCGTATAAAGAGCGCCGTGGGCATCGGTGCACTGCTCGCCGACGGCATTGGTGACACTATCCGCGTGTCACTCAGTGAGGAACCTGAGGCCGAGATTCCGGTCGCCCGCCACCTCGTCGACTACATCTCACAGCGTGCCGGCCACACCATGATTCCGGCTGAGCCTTGTGCCGGGTTCGACTGGCTCCGTCCGGAACGCCGCGTGACCACGGCCGTGGCGAATATCGGCGGCTGCAATGTGCCGGTCGTAGTAGGCCCCCCTCTCAATACCCCCAAGGTGGGAAGAATTGCGGATGAATCGGAAGAAAGTTTGGTTTCTGATGCTGCAAAGGAGGTGAACGTTATGCCGGACTATATATATATAGGTGGAAAGCTGCCCGACAGTCCCGTGCCCGGGTGTAAGTATATAGTGGACTTCGATACCTTCGTCCGCATACCGTCCAATGATTCTTTCTATCCCATCTTTCCGCATACCGCCATGCCGTTCATAGGCAGCGTCAAGGCCGACGTGAAGTTCCTTGTGCTCCAGTATGGCGTTCCGGCAGAGGAATATGCGGCTTGTCTGAAAGCCCATCCGGAAGTCGTTGTGGTTTGCATGAGCAACCACCGGAACCGTCTGGGAGAACAGCGTGCACTCATCCACGAGATGACGGCGGCGGGACTGACCAACCCCGTGATCATCTGTCAGATGTACCGGCATGGTGCCGAAGAGAAGAAGAACAGTGCCGAAGTCAAGAGCGATTTCCAGCTGGAGGCCGCCGCCGACATGGGAGCACTGATGTTCGACGGCCTTTGCGACGGCATCTGGCTGATGAACGACGGCGATCTTGACGCGCAGGACATCTGCGACACGGCTTTCGGTATACTTCAGGCCGCACGCCTGCGCACTTCCAAGACCGAATATATCAGCTGTCCGGGCTGCGGGCGCACGCTCTACGACCTGCGTTCGACCATCGCCCGCATCAAGGCAGCGACGGCACACATGAAGGGATTGAAGATAGGTATCATGGGATGTATAGTCAATGGACCGGGCGAGATGGCCGATGCCGACTACGGTTACGTCGGTGCGGGACGCGGACGGATATCCCTGTATCGCAGGCAGGAGTGTGTGGCGAAGAACATTCCCGAGGCGGAGGCCGTCGAAAGGCTGCTCGAACTGATTGCCGCCGACTCCAGATAACGATTTTACGGACTTCCATCGGGATTCTTCAGGACTCCCGGTGGAGGTCTTTGTGTTAGTATGAAACAATCAAACAGACATCTGTATGGAATCGAAGAAGATTGATTATAGTGACCGGGTGCGCCGCTCCGAGGAGCTTTTCATGGCCGGATATAACTGTTCCCAGTCCGTCGTGGCGGCCTTTGCCGACCTCTACGGTTATACTGAGGAGCAGGCATTGAAGGTCAGTGCCGGTCTGGGCGGCGGCATCGGCCGCATGAGAATGACCTGTGGTGCGGCCTGCGGCATGGCTGTGCTGGCCGGAATGGACTGCGGTTCGGCCGTGGCGGGCGACCGTGAGGGCAAATCGGAGAACTATCGGGTGGTTCAGCATCTGATGGGCGAGTTCCGCGAGCTCTACGGAACGCTTGTCTGCTCAGAGCTTCTGAAGCTCAAGCGTGACGCCCCGCTGAGCTATGAAGCCAGCGAGCGCACGGCCGAATACTACCGCACGCGGCCCTGTGTCAAGCAGGTTGTGGCGGCGGCGAGGATTTTTGCCGACTATCTGGAGCAAAAACAGAACGACCGGAATGAACCGGCCGCTATCGGATAAAACAAGCGTGAATTAAAAACAAAGCTGAAACAAAACAACAACAGATATGAAAAAAGACGAAAAAGACATGATGCAGCTGCCGGAGAACGCTTTCCGCGAGCTGCACGAAGGAGAAAATTATGAGCCGATGATGAGTCCACGGGAACAGTATCCGGAGGTCAACGCATGGTCGGTGACGTGGGGAGTGCTGATGGCCATGCTGTTTTCGGCCGCCGCAGCCTACCTCGGACTGAAGGTGGGACAGGTTTTCGAGGCCGCCATTCCCATTGCAATCATCGCCGTCGGCGTTTCGGCGGCCGCCAAGCGCAACCGTGCGTTGGGCGAGAATGTCATCATCCAGAGCATCGGTGCCTGCTCCGGTGCGGTTGTGGCGGGTGCGATATTCACCCTGCCGGCCATCTACATCCTGCAAGCCAAGTATCCCGAGATGAGCGCGTCGTTCATCAAGATATTCATATCGTCGCTCCTCGGCGGTATCATCGGAATACTGTTCCTCATTCCGTTCCGCAAGTATTTCGTCAGCGACATGCACGGAAAATATCCTTTCCCCGAAGCAACGGCCACCACTCAGGTGCTCGTCAGCGGAGCCAAGGGCGGCAATCAGGCCAAACCTCTGCTTTTGGCCGGACTTGTGGGAGGACTCTACGACTTCATCGTGGCTACTTTCGGGTGGTGGAACGAGAACGTGACGTCGCGCATGGTGGGCGTCGGTGAGACACTGGCCGAGCGTGCCAAGCTCGTTTTCAAGGTCAACACGGGAGCCGCCGTTCTCGGTCTGGGATATATCGTCGGCCTCAAATACGCGCTCATCATCTGTCTCGGCTCGCTGGCCGTGTGGTGGCTGGTGGTTCCGGGCATGTCGATCGTGTTCCACGACGCCGTGCTCAACGCCTGGGATCCGACGATCACGAAGACCGTGGGCGAGATGAGTCCGGAGGAAATTTTCCGTTCCTACGGCAAGTCGATAGGCATCGGCGCCATCGCCATGGCCGGCATCATCGGTATCATCAAGTCGTGGGGCATCATCAAGGGCGCCGTCAGTCTGGCCGCACGCGAGATGAAGGGCGGCAACGCCGGCGACGGCAAAGCGCAGCTGCGCACACAGCGTGACATCTCATTCCGGTTCATAGCCATCGCTTCCATAGCCACAATCATCATAACCTTCCTTTTCTTCTGGTTCGGCGTCATGGACGGCAATATGCTCTTCGCCCTTGTGGCCATCGTGCTTGTGGCCGTGATAGCCTTCCTCTTCACGACCGTGGCGGCCAACGCCATCGCCATTGTCGGCAGCAATCCCGTGTCGGGCATGACGCTGATGACGCTCATTCTGGCTTCGGTCGTCATGGTGGGCGTCGGTCTTAAAGGTACCGGCGGTATGGTGGCTGCGCTGATAATGGGCGGTGTTGTCTGCACGGCATTGTCAATGGCCGGCTCGTTCATCACCGACCTGAAAATCGGCTATTGGCTCGGCACAACCCCGCGCAAGCAGGAGTCATGGAAGTTCCTTGGCACGCTCGTCTCCGCGGCTACCGTCGGCGGCGTCATGATGCTTCTGAACGAGACCTACGGTTTTGCCAGCGGCCAGCTCGCAGCTCCGCAGGCCAACGCCATGGCCGCTGTCATTGACCCGCTGATGAACGGTATCGGCGCGCCGTGGGTGCTCTACGGCATCGGCGCCGTGCTGGCAATCGTCCTGACGTGGTGCAAGATACCGGCTTTAGCCTTTGCCCTCGGTATGTTCATCCCGATGGAACTTAACGTGCCGCTTGTTGTCGGTGGTGCCATCAACTGGTATGTCACAACCCGTACCAAGGATGAGCAGAAGAACAAGGAGCGTGGAGAGATGGGCAATCTGATAGCCTCTGGATTCATAGCCGGCGGTGCGCTGATGGGCGTCGTGAGTGCCATCCTGCGCTTCGGCGGTATCAGCTTTGACTATGAGGCATGGTGGGCCAACCCGATGTCGGAATTGTGTTCGCTCGTGGCTTATGTCCTGCTGATAGCATACTTCATCAGAGCAACGAAAGTGAAGTAAGAGTTATGATTTTAAGTAAGAGTTAAGAGTGTAGAGTGAAGAGGTATG